>DATKHW010000796.1:0-3107 GCA_035546275.1 Gemmataceae bacterium | reverse complement strand
TGTTACCGTCAGTAGCCTCCTTTGTCGTGCATGGGAAGCGCGGCGTCAAGGGAATTGCCCGGCTCACGCTTCCCGACGGGCGTGGAAGGCGTCCTCGTAAAGCGCCAGCATTCGCGGCAGGCAAACCTCCAGACTGTAGCGCTCGCGGATCATTTCCACGCCGGCCCGACCCAGCGCTTTGTATTCCTGCGGCGCGTCCAGCACCTTGCCGGCCAGGTTCGCCAGGCCCTCCACGTCGAAGAAATCGGCCAGCAAGCCATTGCGGCCGTGCCGCACCATCTCGCGCACGGGCGGCGTGTCCGACGCCAGCACGGTCGTCCCGCACGCCAGGGCGTCCATCAGCGACCAGGACAGGACGAAAGGCACGGTCAGATAAATATGGAGATCGCTGATCGCAAAAAGCTGCGCCAGCGCCGGCGTCGGCAAGAGGCCCGTGAAGAGGAACCGCGACAGGTCGTAATCGTCGCGGGCCAGCACCCATTCCTTGAAACTTTTGCCCCCCGTAAACTCCGCATCGCCGCCGTAGCAGACGCGGTCCTCGCCGACCACCACGAACAGCACGTCCTGCCGCCGCTGATACAGCAGCTTGGCGGTCTTCATGAAAATGTCGAAGCCGCGCAGGCTTTCCATGCCGCGGGAAACATAGGTGACGATCCGCATATCGTCCGGGATGACGCGGTCGCCGACGCGGCGCGGGGCCGCCGGATTGGGCCGCCAGACCGATGTGTCGATGCCGTCGAAGACGGCGCGGATTTTCGGACGATAAAGCGGCGGAAAAAGCCCGCGCTGCCAGCGCGTGGGGCTGTAGCCGGCGTCGCAGTCTTCGAGGTCGAGCAGCAGGTTGGCGTTCCGCGCCCGCGCCCGCAGCCGATTGAGCGCCGGATAGGGGAAATCGGGGCGGAAGTCCATGTCGGCCCCTTTTGTGCGGTAATAATACTCGAAATAGTTGACGATGGGGCAGTCGTACAGCTCGCGCAGGAAGAGGGGCGAGAGGAAGCCGGAATGGGCGACGATGAGATCGGGCTTGACGTCGGGTCGGGCTTCCAGCGCTTGGTAAAGGGCGTGCGAGTGCCAGATCGCGTTTTCGAAGCTGCGGGTGCAATAATGAGTCTGTTCGGTGGCGCCGCCGCGCAGCTGATACTGGATGCGTTCGACGCCGGCCGTCGTTCCCGGCGCATTTTGCGAGAGGAAGGTGCAGCGAAAGCCCTTGTGCTTGGCCAGCCAGGCGGCCACGTGGCCGAACTGGGCGGGGAAGTTTTGGTGGATGAAGAGGATGTGCATTTGCTTAAACCTTAGCCGGCTGCGGGAACGAGGTCTTGATTCTGCATTCTGCATTCTGCATTCTGCATTTGTCCAGCCAACCCCGGTGCCCCGATGCGCCTGCTGTTCACAATCCCGCACTACGTCCGCCCCGACGCCGCCGACCCGCCGCGCCATGGATCGCTGGCCGCCGACGTCGGACCGCGCACCCGCGCGCTGACGGCCTGCCTGGCGGCCCTGCACCAGCATTTCAACGCTCCGCCGTCCTTCATCCATCATGCCCGCGGGACGGCCCATGCCTTCGCCCCGACGACGCCGTATCAGCTCGACGTCGTCGTCTGCACGACAGGCGGTTGTCACCTCCTCGACCAGCTGCCGGTGCAGCCCCGCTATTACACGCATCAGCCGACGGACGCCGAGCCGCCGCTGCTTGGATTCGCCTGCCACGCGGCGCTGCGCGAACGGCTGGGGCGATACGACTATTATTGTTATCTGGAAGACGACCTGATCTTGCACGATCCGTGGCTTTTTCTCAAGCTGGCCTGGTTCAACCGCTGCGCCGGCGACGACAAGCTGCTCCAAGCCAATCGCTATGAAGCCGGTCTGAATCATCTGGTTCCCAAGGTGTACGTGGACGGCGACCTGGCCGAGCGCGTGACGGCGCCGTTCCAGGATGTGCGCGACGCCGGACCGCTGTCGGCGGAGGTGATGGGCGTGCGCCTGCTGTTTGAGCGCACGCTCAATCCGCATTCCGGCTGCTTCTTCCTCAACGCCCGCCAGATGGAGCAGTGGGCGCGGCAGCCGCATTTCCTCGACCACGATTCGCGCTTCATCGGCCCCTTGGAAACGGCGGCCACATTGGGCATTATGCGGACCTTCAAGATCTATCGCCCGGCCCCAGCCAACGCCGATTTTCTGGAAATCCAGCATTTCGCGACCGGCTATCTCGAACGGCTCTGCCTGGAGGACCGCGGATGACGCCCGATGAGCTCTTCGCCGAGGGCTGGCGACTGCACCAGGCCGGCAATTTCCGACAGGCGGAGGAAACCTATCGGCGTATCCTGCAACTGTCGCCGCGCAACGGCCGGACGTGGTTCGTGCTGGGCAACCTCTGCGCCGCCGACAATCGTCTGCCCGAGGCCGTCGCGTGCATCCGCCAGGCCCTGGAAATCGAGCCGCGCGAGGCGATGGGGTGGCTGCACCTGGGCAACGTGCTGCTCCGCCAGGAAAAATGGACCGAAGCGGAGGAGGCGTACCGCAAATGCCTGGAATTGCAGCCGCGGCACGTCGAAGCCCTGGTTCACCGCGGCTTCGCGCTGGGCGAGATGGAACGGCTGGACGAGGCCAAGGCGTGCTATGAACAGGCGCGAGCGCTCGATCCCAAGCTGGCGGAAGTGCACCATAACCTCGGCAACGTGCTGCGCGAGCAGGGAGACCTGGACGCGGCCCTGACTTCCTACGACGAAGCGCTGCGGCTGCGGCCGGATTACGGCAAGGCCCATGTCAATCGGGGCGTCGCCCTTGTGGCCCGCGGCGATCTCGACGCCGCCCTGGAAAGTCTGCGCCGCGGCGTGGAATTGCAGCCGGGCTTCGCCGAGGCCCACAGCAGCCTCGGCACGGCCCTGTCGGCTCGCGGCCGGCTCGATGAGGCCGTTGCGGAGTATGAAACGGCGGTTCGTATCAAACCGACCTACGCCGACGCCCACTGGAACCGCGCCCTCGTCCGCCTGCTGCAAGGGGACTATGAGCGCGGTTGGCCGGAGTACGAATGGCGCTGGAAATGCAAGAAGGCGTTCGCGCTGCCGCCGTCCCTCACCCCCAACCCCTCTCCCCCAAGGGGAGAGGGG
>DATKHW010000795.1:0-5296 GCA_035546275.1 Gemmataceae bacterium | reverse complement strand
TGCTCGCCGCCTGCCTCGTCTTTTTCATGCAGGCCGGTTTCGCTCTGCTGGAAACCGGCATGGTCCGCGCCAAGAACGTCACGCACACCATGGCCATGAACGTCGTCGTCTTCTGCGGCGGCGCCCTCGGCTTCTGGTTGTGCGGCTACGCGGTGCAGAACGGCTTCAGGCCGGAGCTGTTCTGTCTGACAGGCCGCGGCCTCCCGCCGGCGGAGCTGGCCCTGTTCTTCTTCTTCCTCATGTACATGGACACCGCCGCTACCATTCCGACCGGGGCGATGGCCGAGCGCTGGCGCTTCCTGCCGTTCGTCTTTTTCGGCCTGTTCATGAGCATGATTCTCTTCCCGGTCTACGCCCAGTGGGTGTGGGACCACGATCACGGGTGGCTGGCGCAGCTGGGCCGGTCGATCGGCCTGGGCCACGGGGTCGTCGATTTCGCCGGGTCGGCCGTCGTCCACATGGTCGGCGGCGGCGCCGCGCTGGTCGGGGCCTACCTGATCGGACCGCGCCGCGGCAAGTTCCGGCTGGACGGCCGGCCGAATCCGCTGCCGGCCCATAATGTGCCGATGTACATGACCGGCACCCTGATCCTGACCTTCGGTTGGTTCGGTTTCAACGGCGGCGGCGCCGCACTCTTGTCGGACGAACCGGTCGCCGCCGCCCTGGCGTCGCGTGTCCTGGTCAACACGGTGCTGGCCGCCGCCGCCGGCGCCTTCGCGGCCATGACCTATACCTGGACGCTCTACAAGAAGCCCGACGCGAGCTTCCTCTGCAACGGCGCCCTGGCCGGCCTGGTGGCCAGCACAGCTGGTTGCGCCTACGTTCCGCCGGCCGCCGCCGTCCTCATCGGCGCCGTCGCCGGCATGATCGTCATCGGCAGCGTTCTGTTCGTAGAGCGGAAGCTCAAGATCGACGATCCTGTCGGCGCGATCAGCGTTCACGGCGTCAGCGGCGCCTGGGGTCTGCTGGCGGTGGGGTTGTTCGCCGACGGATCGTTCGGCGAAGGATTGAACGGCGTGGCCCCCCCGGTCAAGGGACTGCTGTTCGGCGACGCCGGGCAATTCGCCGCCCAGCTCATCGGCGCCGTGGTCTGTCTGCTCTGGGTCCTGCCGGTGACGTTTGCTTTCCTGTTGCTGGTGCGGCGCTGCATTGGTCTGCGGGTCATCGCGGTAGTGGAGGAGCAAGGCCTCGACGTGCCGGAACTGGGCACGGTCGGCTACCACGAGGAAGACGCCAAGTTCAACGAGAGCCGTTATCGCTATGTCGATCCTCGACCGGCCAGCGTTCCGCCCAACCTGGGCAAGGCGTTCACCATTCGTGTGCAGGGCATCGACCTGGAGCTGATGCGCAAGATATGGTCGGACCATTGCCAGATCGGCAATCGTCAGCCGACGGCCGAGTTCAAGGCCGTCTATCCGTATATGACCACGGTGCGCGACAACCAATTCCGGTTCCGCGGCGGCGATCCGGAGACGGTGCGGGTGAGCCTGGAACGGCTGTTCAAGGAAGGCGCCTGGGGCAGCCCCGTGACGGCCCGCGTCGATGACATTTGATTTCGGATTCTTTGCGAAAGCTTGTTTACGCGCCGAACCGAGCCGTCTGCGCCGCCCGCGCGTACCGGGCGCGGCGGAGGCCGGAAGCGCGACCCCCTCCAAGGAGAGCATCGTGGCGAAGAAACCGGACGACGTGCGGAAAACGGCCAAGGAGGCCAAGATCCAAATTGTGGATCTCAAATTCATCGACCTGCCGGGAATCTGGCAGCACTTTTCCATCCCCGTGCGGGACCTCGACGACGAGCTGTTCACCGAAGGCATCGGTTTCGACGGCTCCAGCATTCGCGGTTTCCAGCAAATCCACGAAAGCGATATGCTGCTGGTCGCCGACGCCGAAACCGCCTGGGTGGACCCCACGTTGCAGATCCCAACCTTGAGCCTCATTTGCAACGTCCGCGATCCGCTGACGCGCAAGCCCTACAGCCGCGACCCGCGCTACATCGCCCAGAAAGCCGAGCAGTATCTCAAAACCAGCGGCATCGCGGACACGGTCTACTTCGGACCCGAAGCCGAGTTCTACATCTTCGACGACGTTCGCTACGATCAGTCGGCCCGGTCCGGCTACTACTACATCGACTCGGACGAGGGCGTCTGGAACACCGGCCGCGAGGAGAAGAACGGCAACCTCGGCTACAAGCTGCGGCACAAGGAAGGCTATTTCCCCGTGCCGCCGGCCGACAAGCTGCAAGACTTGCGCTCGGAAATCATCCTCAAGATGGAGTCGATCGGCATCATGGTCGAGGTGCATCACCACGAGGTCGGCACGGCCGGCCAGGGCGAGATCGACATGCGCTTCGGCACCCTGACGCGCATGGCCGACAACCTGATGGGCTATAAGTACATCATCAAGAACGTCTCGGCCCAGCACGGCAAGGTGGCGACGTTCATGCCCAAGCCGATGTTCGGCGACAACGGCTCCGGCATGCACTGCCACCAGAGCTTGTGGAAGGGCGAGACGAATCTGTTCTACGACGAGAAGGGCTACGGCCACATTAGCCAGCTGGCCAAGTGGTACATCGGCGGCCTGCTGCGGCACGCCCCCGCACTCCTGGCGATTTGCGCCCCGACCACCAACTCCTACCGCCGGCTGGTGCCTGGCTATGAGGCGCCGGTCAACCTCGTCTACTCCCAGCGCAATCGCTCGGCCGCGGTGCGCATTCCGGTCTACTCGGTCAGCCCCAAGACCAAGCGGCTGGAGTTCCGCTGCCCCGATCCGTCCAGCAATCCCTACCTTTGCTTCGCGGCACAGCTGATGGCCGGCCTCGACGGCATCCGCAACAAGATCGACCCCGGCGAGCCGATCGACAAGGACCTGTACGAGCTGGAGCCGCACGAGGCGGAGAAGATCAAGAGCACGCCGGGTTCGCTCGGCGAGGTGCTCGAAGCGCTGGAAAAGGATCACGCCTGGCTGCTGCAAGGCGACGTGTTCACGCCGGACGTCATCAAGACGTGGATCAGCTACAAGCGGGAGAAGGAGTTGGCGCCGGTGAACCTGCGGCCGACGCCGTATGAATTCTTCTTGTATTTCGATCTGTAAAATGAATTGAATGCAAATCAGCACGCAGCGCCAGCAGGTGCCACCCCAGAGATCACTTGCTGGCGCTGCGTGCTGTTGCACGCGCTTTCCTGCTTGCCCTGCGACGCCGAAGCGCCTACCATTAAGAGTACCCCACCTCGCCCGCGGTTCCTGCCCCGAAGCGCCGCAATGACTCGCCGTGGTCCGCTGCTTCTGGCCGGCCTGCTCGCGCTCACCCTCCCGGGCCGGGCCGCCGAGCCGTCGCCGCTGTTCCAGCCGCCGCATCGGCCTGATCCGCCGGCCGTCCATAATAAGGCGTGGTCCGTCAATCCCATCGACGCTTTCATGCTGGCCCGGCTGGAGGCCGCCGGCTTGGCGCCGTCGCCGCCGGCCGACAAGCTGCGGCTGCTGCGCCGCGTCACGTTCGACCTGACCGGCCTGCCGCCGACCATCGAAGAGCAGGACGCCTTCCTCAAGGACGATTCGCCGGATGCTTATGAAAAAGTGGTGGACCGTCTGCTGGCCAGCCCGCGCTATGGCGAACACATGGCGACCGACTGGCTCGACCTTGTGCGCTACGCCGAAACCGACGGCTTCAAGGCCGACGACCTGCGGCCGGAGGCGTACCGCTACCGTGATTACGTCATCCGCAGCTTCAACGCCGACCTGCCGTACGACCGCTTTCTCCGCCAACAGCTGGCCGGCGAGGAGCTGGAACCGGACAATCCGGATGCGATTATCGCCACCGGCTTCCTCCGGCTCTGGCCCGACGAGTACAACGCCGCTAACCTGGAGCAGCGCCGGCAAGAAATCCTGGACGACGTGACCGAGACGACGGGCCTGGCCGTCCTCGGCATGACTTTCGGCTGCGCGCGCTGCCATGACCACAAATTCGACCCCATCCCGCAAAACGATTACTACCGTTTGCAAGCGTTCTTCGCCCCGATGCGCTCGCGCGACGACGTGCCGGTCTTGGACAGCAAGGCGCTCAAAGATTATCAAAGCCGGCTGGCGGCCTGGGAAGAAGCGACTAAAGACATCCGCAATCAGATGGATGCGCTGACCGCCGGCAAACGCGAGGACGCGCGGAAGAACGCCTTGACCAAGTTCCGCGCCGAAATCCGCGAGGCGGAGTTGACGTCGCCGGACAAACGCACTGCGTATCAGGAAATCATCGCGCTGATGGCCGAGCAGCAGATGGACCGCGCCGCCAAGGATGCCGCGGCCAAACTGCCGGAGGAGCAGAAGAAGCGCTACCAGGAATTGGAACAGAAGCTGGGCGCAATGGCGCCGCACCGACCGGAAGCCCCCCCTACGGCGATGAGCGTCTGCGACGTGGGACCGCAGGGGCCGCCGACGTTTCGGCTGCAAACCGGCGACTGGCGCAAGCCGAAAAACGAGGTGACGGCCGGCTTCCCGGCGTTTCTCGGCGGCGGCGAGGCGAAGCCGACGCCCCCGGCCGGAATGGAAGGCACGGGGTTGCGCTCGGAGCTGGCGGAGTGGCTGACGCGGAAGGACAACCCGCTCACGGCCCGCGTCATGGTCAATCGCCTGTGGCAGCACCATTTCGGCGTCGGCGTCGTCGCCACCCCAAGCGACTTCGGAGCGATGGGCGAGCCGCCCACGCATCCGGAATTGCTGGACTGGCTCGCCGTGGAGTTCATGGACAGCGGTTGGAGCCTCAAGCACATGCACCGACTGATGGTGCTGTCGGCCGCTTATCGCCAAGACTCGCGCATCGACGCCGATGATTCGCGCTGCGCCAAAGCGCTGGAAATGGATCGGGATGATCATCTTCTGTGGCGCGCCCGCCGGCGGCGGCTGGAGGGCGAGGAGATTCGCGACGCCATGCTGTCGGCGAGCGGCGAGCTGAACCTGCGCATGTTCGGCGTCAGCGCCCGGCCCAAGCTGCCGGATCGCATCAGCAGCTACGCGTGGAAGCCGGATGCGAAACCGGACGACCAGAATCGCCGGTCCATTTACGTTTTCGCCAAACGGAATCTGCGTTATCCACTCTTTGACGCCTTTGACGAGCCGGATATGCACAATAGCTGTCCGCGCCGGGCCGTGACGACTGCGGCGCCGCAGGCGCTTGTGCTGCTCAACGGCGACTTCGCCCTGGAGCGCGGCCAATGGCTCGGCGCGGAGTTGGCGAAGCAGTTCCCGGGCGATGACGGCGCGCTGGCGGCTCGGGCATTCCGCGTCGTCTGGGGCCGGCCGGCGACCG
>DATKHW010000794.1:0-6136 GCA_035546275.1 Gemmataceae bacterium | reverse complement strand
CGCGGCATTGCTGGTCGGCACGGCCCGCGCCGCCGAGCGATTGGGGACGGCGCCGCTGGCCCGCGTCGTCGCCTATTCCACGAGCGGCGTGGCGCCCAAGGACATTTTCATCGCCCCGGTTCTGGCCGTGCGGCAGGTTTTGGACAAAGCGGAGTGGCGAATGGGCGACGTGGACCTGTTCGAGCTGAACGAGGCGTTCGCGGCCCAGATGCTGGCGTGCGGCAAGGAGCTGGGGTTGGACGAGGCGAAGGTGAACGTCCACGGCGGGGCGATCGCACTAGGGCATCCGATCGGAGCGTCGGGGGCGCGGGTGCTGACGACGCTGCTGTACGCGCTGCAACGGCATGGAATGAAGCGCGGCGTGGCGTCGCTGTGTTTGGGCGGCGGCAATGCGGTGGCGATGGCGGTGGAGCGGGCGTAGCCCAACGGCGGCGAGGGACGGCGATGGGCGGTGGGCGCCAAGTCCTGTGGACGGCGGTTGCGGACGTGAGCGTCGTCCTCCTGTTCGCCCTTTCGCTGACGGCTTTCGCTCTCGGCCGCGGCGACGGGGTTGCGTTCTTCCAATCGCCGGCCCGCGTGGGCGCGATCGTGGTCTTGTTCGTCCTCGCCGCGGCCGCCGGGTTCTCCAGCTGCGGCAGGATGAATCCAGGCAAGAAAGAGGACCGCCGCAACCGCTGGGTCTTCGTACCCTTCTTCGTGCTGTCGCTGGTCATGGCGACGCTGCCGGCCTACCTGGACGGCCGCAACCTGTGGACCACGGATGACATCGTAACGCCCTACGTCGGCCTGGTACTGCTGACCGTCGGCGGCGTGCTGCGGATCGCCCCGGTATTCGTGCTGGGCCGCCGCTTTACCGGCCTCGTCGCCATCCAAGAGGGGCACCGCCTGGAGACCGGGGGCTTCTATCGGTTCATCCGCCATCCTAGTTATGCGGGGATGCTGCTGTCCGTGGCGGGTTACGTTCTGGTCTTTCGCTGCTGGCTCGGGTTGCTGCTGCTCGGCGCCCTGCTGGCGGTCCTGGTCGCGCGGATGAACGCGGAGGAGGCGCTGCTCGAAAGGGAATTCGGAGAAGAGTATACGTCCTACAAGCGGCGCACGTGGCGGCTGGCGCCGTGGGTATACTGAGGTTGACGATAGGTCAACGAGCCGCTCGCATTCAGACGAGCGAAGGAGGCGACAATGAGCCGTTTGGCGCGTCCGGGGGCGCCCCCCCACGAGAAGACCGAACGAATCCCGCCGCTTTACAACGGCGATCGGCTGACGGCGGAGGAGTTCGAGCGGCGTTATGACGCAATGCCGGGTCTAAAAAAGGCGGAATTAATCAACGGAGTGGTTTACATGCCTCCCCCCGTATCGCAGGAGGACCACAGCGGTCCGCACTTCGACGTCATCGGCTGGCTCAGCCTGTACCGCATGGCGACGCCGGGCGTCCGCGGCGGCGACAACGCGACGCTGCGACTACCGCTAAACAACCGTCCCCAGCCCGACGCCTTCCTGTTTATCGAGCCTGCACGCGCCGGGCGGGTGCGCATCGTGGACGGCTACATCGTCGGCGGCCCGGAGCTGATTGTCGAAGTGGCGGCGACGAGCACGAACTACGACCTGACGGAGAAGCTGCCGCTGTACCTGCAAAACAACGTCGGCGAATACATCGTGTGGCGGGTTTTCGACCAGGAGATCGACTGGTTTGTGCTGCGGAACGGCCAGTACGAGCGTCTGGCGCTCTCGCCGGAGGGGTGTTTCAAGAGTGAGGTCTTGCCGGGGCTGTGGCTCGACGCGGCGGCGCTGATCCGCGGGGATATGGTCCGCGTCGCTCAGGTCGCACAACAGGGGATCGCCAGCGCGGAACATGCTGCGTTTGTGGCACGATTACGGCAGGGTGCGGACCGGCCAACGTCGCCGTGAAAATGGGCGGTACAGTGAAAAGGGGGAAGGCCTTGACCAGTTTGGGAATCTCGCAATGATCCGCGATTGGATCTTCGAAGACAATCTGTTGCCATTTCTCACCATTCTCGCCGCCGTCGTTCGCTACGACTTCATCCGCGACGAGTGGAGCGCTGTGCGATTCGGCGTCGTGGAAACGGATGAAGAGAACGGACGCTGGTACGACTACGAGTTCGCGGGAAACCAGCGAGCCGCATTCCGGCTTGCGCGTTCTGTCGGCTCGTCCGTGATCCATCTTGAGCTGGAAAGCGACTCAGATACAGAGTTGAGGATGGAAGTCGCCGTCCAGATCGCGCAGCGCTACCTGTTATGCGATCGGCCCTAAATAGCATCGACAAAGGACTAGGGGATCGATAATGGCCACCCTCACCGACACATCCGCCCGCGACCGCTGGGAGCGCGAGAACGCCGCCGCTCCGACGCGCCCACAGCCGCCCACCACCGTCAGCAGCGCCCCCATCGACGCGCTCTACACGCCCGACAGCCTCAACGGCTTCGACCCCGAAACCGATCTTGCTTATCCGGGTCAGTACCCATTCACGCGCGGCGTCCACGCTTCCATGTACCGCAGCCGGCTCTGGACCATGCGCCAGTTCGCCGGCTTCGGCACGCCGCGGCAGACCAACGAGCGCTTCAAGTTCCTCCTCGAAAAAGGGCAGACCGGCCTCAGCACCGCCTTCGACCTGCCGACGCTCATGGGCCTCGACAGCGACGACCCCCGCGCCCTCGGCGAAGTCGGCCGGCTCGGCGTCGCCGTGGACACGCTCGACGACATGGCCGAACTGTTCGGCGGCATCGACCTGGCCGACGTGTCGGTGTCGATGACGATCAACGCCCCGGCCATCGTCGTCATGGCGTTTTTCCTGGCCAATACACAAGACCGCGGCGTCGATTGGCGGAAGCTGCGCGGCACGCTCCAGAACGACATTCTCAAGGAGTTCCACGCCCAGAACGAGTTCGTCTTCCCGCCGGAGCCGCACGTCCGGCTGGTCGCCGACGTGATCGACTTCTGCACGCATCACGTGCCGCAATGGAACAGCGTCAGCATCAGCGGCTACCACATCCGCGAGGCCGGCTCCACGGCCGTGCAGGAACTCGCCTTCACCCTGGCCGATGGCTTCCATTACGTGGATGTCTGCCTGGAGCGCGGCCTGGACGTGGACGCCTTCGCCCCGCGGCTCAGCTTCTTTTTCAACTCGCACAACGATCTTTTTGAGGAAGTCGCCAAGTATCGGGCGGCCCGCGTCCTGTGGGCCGAGGCGATGCGCGACCGCTATGGCGCCAAAAAGGAGGCGTCGAGGAAGCTGCGTTTCCACGCCCAGACGGCCGGCTGCTCCTTGCAGGACAAGCAGCCGCAAGTCAACCTGATGCGCGTGGCGTACCAGGCGCTGGCGGCGGTGCTGGGCGGCTGTCAGTCGCTGCACACCAACAGCATGGACGAGACGCTGGCCCTGCCGTCGGAGCACGCCGTCACCCTGGCCCTGCGGACGCAGCAAGTGTTGGCCTATGAAACCGGCGTGACGAACACCGTCGATCCGCTGGGGGGGAGCTATTTCGTCGAGGCGCTGACGAAGCAGATGCAGCAGCAGGCCCACGTCTATTTCGACCGCATCGCCGAGCTGGGCGGCATGATCGCAGCGCTGGAATCGGGCTTCTTCCGCCGCGAGATCGCCGACGCCGCTTTCCAGTATCAGCGCGAGGTGGATGCGAAGCGCAAGCTGATCGTCGGCGTCAACGCCTTCCAGGAGTCCGACGAAAAGCCGATCGAGACGCTGGTGATCGACGACTCAGCGGAGAAGGTGCAGCTCGCCCGGCTGGGCGAGCGGAAGGCGAGGCGCGACGGCGAGGCGGTGCGGCGGAACCTCGCCGAGGTGCGGCGCGTGGCGGCGACGAAACAGAATCTGCTTCCGACGCTGATCGAGGCGGCGCGTGCGCGCTGCACGGTGGGCGAGGTCATGGCGGCGCTGGCGGATGTATTCGGACGCTATCAGGGAGCGGCGCGGTGGTGATGAGGATGTGGCGGTAACTTTTAATTTGCGCACTATTAAAAGTTACTGCCGGATGCCCAACGAACTGAGGAGGCGAGCCATGTCTATTGCGATTGCCGAAAAGCTCCTGACCGCGGAGGAGTTCGCCCAGCTGCCCGACGACGGAACGCCGAGCGAACTGGTGCGAGGGAGGATCGTGCGCATGAATATGCCAAGACCGCGACACGGACAGATATGCGCCCAGATAGTGTATCTGCTGCGGCGCCACTTTGAGGATAAGCCCGTGGGCCACGTCGTCAGCAACGATTCCGGAGTCGTCACCGAACGCGGGCCGGACACGGTTCGCGGCGCCGACGTCGCCTTCTACAGTTACGGCCGAGTTCCGCCCGGTCCACTGCCGCGCGGCTACCTGGCCGTGGTCCCTGAACTGGTCTTCGAGGTTCGCTCCCCCACCGACCGGTGGGCCGCCATCCTCGCCAAGGTCGTCGAGTATCTAACCGCGGGCGTCGGCGTGGTCTGCGTGCTTGACGAGATGACGGAAACCGTCAACCTCTACACGGACGATCAGCCGTTGCGCATCCTTCGCGGGGACGACGTCCTGGAGCTGCCCGACGTGCTGCCCGGCTTCCAAACGCCGGTGCGGCGCTTCTTCGCCTGACCGCGCGGAAACATGCTGGACAGACGCCGTTTCACTTGCTATGGATACGTTGACACCCGACGTTGACGAGCGCCCCTCGCCCTACCCTCTCCCCCGGGGAGAGGCGAGGCAAAGGGGCGAGCCGGGCGATGACTCCATACAGCCTAAGAAAGGATCGCGTGTCATGACTCACACCGTCTGCCAGCCGTGCTACGACTGCAAGTACACCGACTGCGTGGCGGTCTGCCCCGTCGAATGCTTCTACTTTGATGAGAAGATGCTCTATATCGACCCGGCCGACTGCATCGACTGCGAAGCGTGCGTGCCGGAGTGCCCGGTCGAGGCCATCTTCGCGGAGGCCAACGTCCCGGCCCAGTGGCAGCACTTCACGCCGATGAACGCCGAGAAGTCGGCGGCCCTCAAGGCCAGCGGCGACGGTCACATCACCGAGAAAGGCGATCCGCAAGAAGGGCCGGAGTGCAAGAAGAAGGCTTAGAACAGTGGTCAGCGGCCAGTGGCCAGTGGCCAGCCAGAAAGGCGCTGGCTGACCACTGGCCACTGACCACTGACCACTGATGCTCGGCATTCTCCTCATCCAGGTCGGCACCCCCGACGCTCCGACGACGCCGGCCCTTCGCCGTTATCTCGGCCAATTCCTCGGCGATCCCCGCGTCATCGACCTGCCGCGCTGGAAATGGCGGATCGTCCTCAATCTCTTCATCCTGCCGTTTCGGCCGGCGCGGTCCGCGGCCAAGTACCGCAATATCTGGGACCCGCAAACCGGCTCGCCGCTCTTGCACTGCACCCGCCGACAAGCCGAAGAATTGCAACGGCTGTTTCCGCAGGCCGCCGTCGCCTTCGGGATGCAAGTCGGCGAGCCGTCCGTGGCGTCGGTGGTCCGCGGGCTGATCGGCCGGGGCGTCGAGCGGCTGATCGTCGTGCCGATGTATCCGCAATACTCGACCACCACCACGGCCGGGGCGATGGACGTGCTTTTCCAGGCGCTCATGAAGGAAAAACGCATCCCGGCCCTTCGCGTCGCGCCGCCGTATTACGACCATCCGGCCTATCTCGACGCCATGACCGCGGTGATCCGCGACGAGCTAGGCCGGCTGCCGTGGACGCCGGATCATTACCTGCTCAGTTTTCACGGAATTCCGATCCGCTATTGCAAACAGGGCGATCCCTACGCCCTGCATGTCAAGCGGACGACGGCCCGTCTCGTGGAGCGGCTCGGTTGGCCGCGCGCCCAGTGGACGCAGACGTTTCAGTCGCTGTTCGGACGCGAGGAGTGGCTGAAGCCGTATACGGAGGAGACGCTGAAGCGGCTGGCCAAGGCGGGGGTGCGGCGCGTGTTCGTGGCCATGCCGGGTTTCACGGCGGATTGCCTGGAGACGATCGACGAGATCGGTCGGGAGGCGGCGGAGACGTTTCGGCGCGCCGGCGGCGAGGAATTGCATCGGTGCCCGTGTCTCAACGATCATCCGGCGTGGATCGAGGCGCTGCGGCGGATTGTGACGGAACAGGGGTGGGTATAGCGCTACGAGCCGGAAGCGTGAGCGACGGA
>DATKHW010000793.1:0-2201 GCA_035546275.1 Gemmataceae bacterium | reverse complement strand
GGGGTACGGGCACTGGACGTTACAACTGCTCGCTGACGAATTGGTGGCCTTGGAGGTGGTCGACTCGATCAGTTACGAGACGGTCCGCAAGACGCTCAAAAAAACGGCATGACCAAGCGCAAGATCGAATACTGGGTGATCCCGCCAGAGCAAGATGGCGAGTTCGTCGCTTGCATGGAGGAAGTGCTCGAAACCTATGCGCAGGCGTACGATCCGCAGCAACCGGTGCTGTGCATGGACGAGCAACCAGTCCAGTTACTCAAGGAGACGCGGGCGCCGATTCCGCCAACGAAGGAGCATGGCGAGCGTGTCGATTACGAATACGAGCGCAACGGTACGGCCAGCATCTTCATGTTCGCCGAACCGCTCTCGGGTTTCCGGCAGGCGACGGCCCGGGCGCGGCGGACCAAGCAAGACTGGGCGATCGAAGTCGCCCAGTTGCTGGATGGCCGTTATGCCGGCTGTGCGAAAGCGACGCTGGTGTGCGACAACCTCAACACCCACACCAAGGGAGCGTTCTACGAAGCGTTCGAACCGGAGCAGGCACGCGCGTACTTGCAGCGGATCGACTTCTGCTACACGCCGAAACACGGCAGCTGGCTGAACGTCGCCGAATGCGAGTTGAGCTGCTTGACCAGGCAGCGCCTCCGCGGACGCCGTATCGGCGAACTGACCGAGCTGCAAGCTGAAATCGCGGCCTGGTCCGACAAGACCAATGCCAAACAACGCGGCGTCGATTGGCAATTCCGCATCGAAAACGCCCGCACGAAACTGAAACGCCTCTACCCCAAAATCAAGACTTGAGGACGCACTAGGAGGCGCAATCCAAGGCGGCGATGACCGATGGCGGCCGATTTTCAAGCGCCCGCCATCGGCTTTGTTGCAAATAGGCCGCGCCGCTACTTCCAGAATCCCTCCCGCGCTGCCGGCTTCGGCGCCGGCGGTCCGCCGCACAGCGTCAGGCACGCCAGCACCGCCGCCTCCGTGCGCTTCCACAACTCGGCGACGGCTTTCTCCGCCGGCTTCGCCTCTGTCAGCGGCGCTTGCAGCGCCAGCGCCGCCTCGCCCAGCTCGCGCACCGCCGCGTCACGTTCGCCGGCCTGCGTCCATTCCGTGAACACCGCTTCCAACGTCGGCGTCAGCGCCCGCAGCACGTCCAGCCGCGAACCGGCGTCGGTCGTCGGATGCTCGCGGATCACCTGGAGCGCGTCGGCCAGCCGCTGGCGGTACGGCTTGCGGTTGACCGGCGGCGCCTGGACCTTTTTGCCGCGGAATAGGTCGAGCAGACGTTGCAGAAGGCCGGCGCCTTTCGCGGTCGGTGCGATAGCTCGAACCGAATCGGCAGGGCCGTCTTTGGAGATCTGCGCCCTGTGCGCTGCCGGCCGAGCCGACGCCGGCGCCATATCCATCAAATAGGAATCAACGCATTCCGCTCGGGGTTTGGGAGCGGCTGGCGCAGCGGACGCCGGCGCTCGCAGGCAGTGCAGTAGCGTTGGCGGCTGCGCCCACGCTGCCGGCTGCTCCACCGGCTGCACGATGGAATGCACACGGCCGCCTTGGTTCACGACCTCGCTGCGATCCACCGCCACAAACGCCGTGAACCGGCAGAGCACGCCGAAACGCAACGACAGATCCGTTATGTCCTTTTCCAGCGCCGCCCGGTCGCCGCCGCCGACCGCGTACCGATCTTCCAGGTCGCGCAGCCGGCCGCGCGCCCACACCACCGCAGCCACCGGACTCGCCTCCCGCCGTGCAATCACCTCCGTGGACCACATGCCGCCGGATGCGTCGCGCCCCTGCAAGGCAACGCCGCCAGTCGCCGGGCCGCGGTAACGACCCAGGATCGTCAGCGGCGTCCCAGCAAACAATGCCGGCAGGCGCGACGGCGTGACGCTGCCGGGAATGAACCGCAACCCAGCCGGTTCCATGCGCAGGTCGGTCAGCACCGGCGTCCCGATTTGTCGATGCACGCGATCCATCACGTCGTCCAACCGCTCCTCCGATTCCACCAATTCGCTGCCGCCGCCGCCGAGGTCGGACAGCCGTTTGAGGAACGCCGCGTTCACGGCCTGGTCCACGCCGAGCGTGAAGACGCGGATTGACTTGAGCCGATCCGCCAGCGTCCGCAGCAACTGATCCTCGTTGCCGACCTGGCCGTCCGTCACCAGGACCAGGATGCGGTCGCGGCCGGTTGTGGCACG
>DATKHW010000792.1:0-20821 GCA_035546275.1 Gemmataceae bacterium | reverse complement strand
GGCAGTTTCGTTGCCTCCACCACCGCCCCGATTGCTACCGGCTGGAGCGAGAAGTTGGCCGGGTGGGAATTGCACCCACTGAAGGACTACGCCTTGGCACGGCGCACATCGGTGTCACATCTTTTTAAGAGAAAAAAGATGTGACACCGATTTATCCCGATTTATCCGATTTATCACTCGGAATCGCGTCATGGCTTCGTCAACCTCACGTTACGGCGTTAATACATCCAATGGGGTTCCCTTCCCGACTCGATGCAGCGCAGCGCCTCGGCCGCCAGCTTAGCCACGGGAGGGAACGCGTCGGACAGCGACCGCCTTAATTCGGGGACCGCTTCCCGGGCGTTGCTCCCCATCTCGCCGAGCAGCTTGCAGGCGCGCATCCGGTGGAACACGCCGTGGCTGTGCAGCAACTCGATAACGTCCGGAATGAACTCCCGCGCGTCGGGGCCGAGCGAGCGCAAGATCCGCTGGAGGGTGATCGAAGCCAGCTCGGGGCGTTTGCCGATTGCAGTGTCCGGCAAGCTGTTCGGGTCCGGATCCGCCTTGATCATGGCCAGCAGGGTCCGCGCAGCCTCTTTGGACGGCGGCTTGATCTCGAACAGCGCGTCCATTGCCTTGTTGACTACTTTCGGGTCCTTATCCTGAAGCGCGTTGACCCAGTATTTCGCCGGCTTTCCGTCGTAACACTTCTCGATCCAGCAGTGCAGAGGTCCCTCGTCGGGAAACACGAGGAAGGCAACGCCGCCGATGACGACGCAAGCGACCGCCGCCAGGGCAGCGAACCGCAGCACCCGGCCCGAACGGCTGAGCTTCACGATCGGCCGATTCACGGGATCGGGCTCGTTCACGGCTTTCCTCTTCGTTATCGGGAACGTCCGCCGAGGTCGCGTCAGGTCCCCGCTATTTTATCCATTTCCTCCCCATCCCCGCCGGATCAGTCGAAAAAGGGCCCATTCAAGATAACAGAAGCTGAGCCGTGCGCAGCAGCGGGCCAGCTGCCCGAGGGGCGGCGTGCCGCGCTTCCGCGTCAGCGGCGGCCGGCGTACAATAGCAACGCCCAACGAGAAGGCCGCCGGGGTGGGGATGAGCGAGACGCGACCGCTGCACCGGCTGTTCGGCCTGTCCTGGATCGACTTCTTCCGGGACACGCCCGTCGCCGTCGAGACGGAGCTGGACCTGTCGCTCAAGCAGCAGTTCGTCGATGTCGTTCTCATCCGCAAGGGGCCCGGTACGCTTCCCCGGCCGCTGCCGGACGGTTTCGAGGATCTGGCGGGGCACAACCTGGTGACCTTCAAGTCGCACCAGGAGGCGTTGGACGGCTGGGCGCTATGGGAGCTGGTCGGCCACTTCGTCAACTACCGCAAGCAGGCCAGCCCGTCGCTGGACGACCTGCTGCCGGAAGACGAGTTCCGGCTGTTCGCGGTGTGCGCCCGCTGGCCGCATAACCTGGCGCAGCAGGTCGCGTTGACGCCGCTGCGGGCCGGTGTGTACGAGGTGCAGGGGCTGGCGTTGCGGATGCGCGTGATCGTGGCGCATCAGTTGCCGCTGCACGAAAACAACGCCATGCTGCACCTGTTCAGCGCCCGCGAGGAGCTGCTCCGCTACGGGCGGGAGCATTACCAGCCGCATTCTCCAGAGACGAGCACACTGCTTTACGATCTATTCAAGGAATACAGCGAGGAGCCTGACATGCCCGACAAACTGAAAGAATACGCCCGCGAGAGTCTCGCCAGAATTCTCGCCGGCATGTCTGCGGAAGAAATCGTGCGAGCGCTCCCCCCGGAGAAGGTAGAGGCGCTGGCCCGACTGCTCAAGGCCAACGGCCATTCCGCCGAAGCAGACGCTGCAGCCGACCAGCCGCACCCATAAAGGGGACGTCGTGGGCAGCCGGGCCGCACCGACCCCCACGGCGCCGTATCGTTGCGGAAGCATCGAGGTCGCGCCCCAAGGAGCATCCGATGAAACCCGATTCGTCCAATGAACTGGAACCCTTCCCTCGGGACCGGATCCCGCCCGACCTGACCGACGAACAAGCCCGCGAATTGGACCGCCGACTCGCCCTGATGGACGCCGACCCAACGGCCTTGCGCCCATGGGCCGAGGTTGAGGCGCGGGTGTTCGCGAGGCTTCCGAAATGACGCTTCGGAACGGCCCATATCTGCCATATCTATCCCCTTGAAAATCAACCACTTCCGTCGCCTCGCTTGCCCTTGTGACGACCCCCCTTTTTCGCTAGAATAAACTCAGCGCAGGAATGCTCTCGGCCCGGCCGTTCCGGAGGAACCTGAACACCCATGCAGACGTTGGCCCAGTGGGTGTCCCTGCCGGAAAATCGCTCCGCCCTCGCCGCCGTGGAGCGCGTCGCCGACTCGGTTTTGGCGAGCGGGGGACGTAAGTCCCCTGAGGGCGATCGGATCAGGGGGCTGACGCCCCCGGCTCGCCTGGAATTCAACCCGCTGTTCCTGCATGGACCCGCCGGCGTCGGCAAGACCCACCTCGTCGCCGGACTCGCCGCCCGCGTCGCCGAGCGCCAACCCGGTTCGTCGGTCGTGATTCTCACCGCGGGGGACTTCGACCGCGACCCCCAGGAAGCCGCGGCCGACCTCGCTGCCGCCCGCCGGGCCGATCTGGCCGCCGTCGAGGATGTGCATCGCCTCTCCGCGCGGGCCGTCGAAGCGGTGGTGCAGCTCCTGGATCGTGGACTCGCACGCCAGGTTCCGCTGATCTTCACCGCGGCCGTGGGACCGGCCCGCCTGGAGCTGCCGGCGCGACTCGTAAGCCGGTTGGCGGCCGGGCTGATCGTCGGGTTGGAATTGTTGGGGCCGGCCAGCCGATTCGCCTTCCTGGAGGATCGCATCGCTCGCAAGGGGCTGAACGTCGAACGAGCCGTGCTGAACTGGTTGACTCAGAACATCGGCGGCAGCGGCCGGGAGCTGGACGGCGCCGTCGCCCGGCTGGAGACGCTGAGCCGAATGCATGGCGGGGCGGTCGGTTTGGAGATCGTCGTCGAATCGTTCCGGACGGACGCCGAGGCTCGGCGGGCCACGGTGGAACGGATCGCCCAGCGCGTCGGTCGGTATTTCCGTATCGGGGCCAATCGATTGCAAGGACGCGATCGCTCGCGCCAGACACTGCTGCCGCGGCAGATCGGCATGTACCTGGCCCGCCGGCTGACGGACCTGTCGCTGGAGCAGATCGGCGCCTACTTCGGCGGCCGCGATCACAGCACGGTCCTGCACGCCTGCCGCAAGGTCGAGCGGGCGCTCGCCGACGACCTGGTTCTGTCCGGCGCCGTGCGCGAGCTGCAGACGGACCTGAGATGAATGAAACGGTGGAAAAGCTGTCGCGCAGTGGATGCGCCCTGGATTCCTCCGGGTGCTTACGCACCCGGCTCGCCGATACCCGCCGCAGTAGTCGGAAATGCGCGACCGCCGATGACGACGGCGCGACCAATGCGCGACAGGTTTTCCACAGCGGGCCTCGCGGCGCAGGTTGTTCGCCCATGCAGAGAAGCGGCGTTCCACAGGCGGTGGTCAACAAAAACCCGGCGGACCTGAATACGGCTGCTGGGGATGGAAAAGGATTGATTTGATTCCCAGGGGAACGGACGCAGGGCGTGTGCAGGGGCGGGGTAACCCCGCCCCTACCGGCCCGGAATCCCGGAGGACGACCATGCGAGCACGTTGCCGTCGAGAAGGATTGCTCTCCGCCTGTCAGCTGGCCAGCGCGGCGTTGCCGGCCCGGGAGGTGAAACCGATCCTGCGCAACTTCAAGGCCGTGGCGGGCGACGGCCGTTGCACCCTCATGGCCACCGACCTGGAAGTCGGCATTCGGCTCGACGTGCAGGGGCTGACCATCGAGGAGCCGGGCGAGGCCATTCTGCCGGCGGCGCGGCTCGTGGCCATTTTGCGCGAGACGACCGACGAGGAGCTGAGCATCGAGGCGGATCAAGCGGCCTGCACGGTGCGCGGGCCGAACCTGGAATTCGAGATGCCGGGCGAAGACCCGGCCCAGTTCCCCGATTGGCCGACCTTCGCCGAGGACAAGTACCACGAAATCTCGGCCGGCTCGCTGCGCGAGATGATCCGGCGGACGCTGTTCGCCGTGGCGCCGGAGACGGGGCGCTATTCCATGACCGGCGTGCTGTGGGACCTGGACGGCGAGACGGCCCGGCTGGTCGGCAGCGACGGCTATCGGCTGGCGATCGCCCAGGGCACGGCCACGGTCCAGGGCGGGCACACCACCAAGGGACAGTCGCCGGTCGTGCCGACCAAGGCGATGAGCCTGCTCGAGCGCAACCTCCAGGACGATCCGGAAGAGACCGTAAAAGTCTGCATTCGGCCCAATGACGTGCTGTTCCGCACCGGCCGGGCGGTGGTGTACAGCCGGCTGGTGGAGGGGCGCTATCCGCCCTATCAGCAGATTTTGCCCAAGAAGCCGGCGTTGAAAGCGACGATCGCGGCGGCGCCGCTGCTGTCGGCCGTGCGCCAGGCGGCGGTGATGGTGGACGCCGAGACGAAGCGCGTGGCTTTCCGTTTCGGCAAGCACAAGCTGACGCTGGAAGCGCAGGGCGTGAACACCGGCCGATCCAAGGTCGAGCTGCCGGTCGGCTACGAGGGCAAGGCGATGAACCTCGGCTTCAACCCGGAATGGCTGACGCAGATGCTCAAGGTCGTGCCGCCGGACGCCGAGCTGATCCTCGACCTGATCGACCCGGAGACGCCGGTGCTGATCCATTGCGGGGAGGATTACTCGTATTTGGTGGTGCCGACGGCGCTGGGGACGGCGCCGGCGTAAGGAGATGGGCGAGCGGGGGGCGTAAGCCCCCTGATTATTGACTCGACCGACGATAGCGTGCTGAATCAGGGGGCTTACGCCCCCCGCTCGCCTTTTCGCCGGAGGATCTCATGCCCATCCGCCGTGACCCCTCCGGCCGAGGCCCAGAACCTCTTAGCGAGATTCTGTCCCGCCTGTTCACCGCCCGCGGCTGGGGCCGCCGGCAGGGGCGGTTGCACCTGGAGAAGGCCTGGGCCGAGACGGTCGGCCCGGATTTCGCCGCCCGGACGCGCGTCGCCGCCCTGCGCCGCGGCGTCCTGGAAGTGACGGTCGGCGATGCAACGCTGTTGCATGAGCTGGCCTGCTTCCACAAGCGCCGGCTGCTGGAGGACCTCCGCGGCCGGCTGCCCAACACGCCGGTGACCGATTTGCGCTTCCGCGCCGGCCCGGTGGCATGAACGACGGAAACGAGCGGAGAACTCGATAATGAGCAAGGACCAAACGGCGACGATCGACGCCGAACGCACTCCCGAGGAATTGGCAGTCGCCCAGGCCGCCGCGGATAAATACGACGCCAGCAACGTGGACGTGCTCCGCGACTTCGAGCACATCCGCCAGCGGCCGGGCATGTACATCGGCGACACGGGAACCAAGGGACTGCATCACCTGGTCTATGAGCTGGTCGCCAACAGCGTGGACGAGGCGTTGGCCGGCTTCTGCAAGCACATCAACGTCCGCATCAACCTCGACGGCAGCCTCAGCGTCGCCGACGACGGCCGCGGCATCCCCGTCGATGAGCATCCCAAGGAGAAACGGCCGACGCTCGAAGTCGTGATGACGACCGTCGGCGCCGGCGCCAAGTTCGGCAAGGGGACGTACAAGGTCTCGGCCGGTCTGCACGGCATGGGCGCCAAGGCGGTGACAGCCCTGAGCGAGTGGACCGAGGCCCAGGTGCAGCGCAGCGGCCGGACGTACATGCAGGAGTATGAGCGCGGCAAGGCCGTCACCCCCGTCCGCGACATCGGCGCCTCGAAGCGCACCGGCACGCTGGTGAAGTTCAAGCCCGACCCGGAAATCTTCCACGAAGTGACGTTCGACTACGACACGCTGGAGGACCGTCTGCGCGAATTGGCTTTCCTCAACAAGGGGCTGACCCTGTCGCTGCACGACGAACGCACTGGCAAAGAAGAAACCTTCAAGGCCGACGGCGGCGTGTCGGAGTTCGTCAAGTACATCAACCGCATGGAGGAGCCGATTCATCCGCCGATCCACATCGAGAAGACCGTGGATCAGGTGGCGGTGGAGATCTCCATGCAGTACACGCGCGGCGAGGAGGAGCGCAACCGCTGCTACACCAACAACGCCTTCAACTCGATCGGCGGCACGCATCTGAGCGGCTTCCGCACCGCTCTGACGCGAACGCTGAACGGCTACGGCGCCAAGGAGGAGCTGTTCAAAAACGTCTCGCCGATCGGCGACGACTTCCGCGAGGGGCTGACGGTCGTCATCAGCGTGCAGGTCCCGGAGCCGCAGTTCGATTCGCAGGAAAAGAAGCGGCTGAACAATCTCGAAGTCGAAGGCATCGTCGCCGGCGTCGTGTCGGAGCATTTGGGCAAGTTCCTGGAGGAGAACCCGAAAGTCGCGCAGACGATCATCAAGAAGGTGGCGCTGGCGGCGGAGGCGCGCGAGGCGGCGAGCAAGGCCAAGAAGGCGCTCAAGGATCGCAAAAGCATTCTTTCCGGCGGGGGCCTGCCCGGCAAGCTGTTCGACTGCACCAGCCGCGACCGTGACGAGGGGGAATTGTTCCTGGTGGAAGGCGACTCGGCCGGCGGCTCCGCCGAGAGCGGCCGCGACCGGACGTATCAGGCCATCCTGCCGCTGCGGGGCAAGCCGCTGAACGTGGAAAAAGCGCGTCTGGAAAATCTGCTGAACAACGCCGAGATCACCAGCCTGATTTCCGCCATCGGCGTGGACATCGGCAACACGGAAGACGTCGCCAAATTGCGCTACGGCAAGATCATCATCTTGACCGACGCCGACGTGGACGGCCAGCACATCCGCACGCTGCTCTTGACGTTCTTCTATCGGCAGATGGCGAAGCTGGTGGAGGACGGCCGGATTTTCGTGGCCCGGCCGCCGCTGTACCGCGTGAAGCAGAAGAAGGACGTGCGCTTCGTGGCGACGGCGGAGGAAATGGGCGCCGAGCTGATGGAGCGCGGCCTCAAGGAGACGCGGCTGACCGTACTGCCGTCGCCCGGCGATTCGGCCGAGCCTCGTGTCATCCAGGGCGAAGAGCTGGCGGCGTTGGTGAAAGCGATGACCCGCTTGGACGACGCTCTGCTGATCGTGGAGCGGCTGGGTCTGAATCTGGCGGAACGGCTGCCGAAAGTGGACGGCCGCGGCCTGCCGATGTACCGCGTGACGTTCCGGCACAAGGACGAGTGGTTCCACACGCTGGAGGAGCAGGGCGAGTACCTGAAACGCAAGGCGCAGGAGCTGGGCCACGACCTGGTGGTCGGCGACGACTCGCAGACCAACGGCAACGGCGAGGATCGCTATTATCCCAAGGAGCTGCACAAGGTCCGCGAGGTGAACCGCGGCCTGGAGGAATTGCGGCGCTTCGGCCTGGCGCCGACCGACCTGCTGCCGCCCTTGCGCTTGGCCGGCCGGGAGCCGGCGCCGCGGTTGGTGCTGGACGCCGGCGACCAGCGGCGGCAGCTGAACCACCTGCGCGACCTGGTCGGCGAGGTCCGCCGGCTCGGCGAGCGCGGCATGGAGGTGACGCGGTTCAAGGGCCTGGGCGAAATGAACCCCGAGGAGCTGTGGGAGACGACGCTCGACCCCAACACGCGGACGCTGATGCGCGTGCAGCTCGACGACGCTCTGAAGGCCGACGAGCTGTTCCGCACGCTCATGGGCGAGAAAGTGGAGCCGCGAAAGGAATTTATTCAGAAGTATGCGCTGGAGGTGAAGGAGATCGATTACCACGGGGCGTAACGACCATCCAGCACTTGCTGGCGCGGCGTGCTGAGACAACGGAGGACAGCGACGATGATGGATCTCATTATGCCGGTTTTCAAGACGAACCTCTGGTACAGCCAGAAGGCGGTCGCGGACGTGCCGGACGAGCAGATGTGCGCCCAGCCGATTCCGGGCAAGACGATGAACCACGCCGCGTGGCTTTTGGGCCACATGGCCTGGGCGGCCGGCGAAGTGGCGCTGGACAAGCTCGGTCAGCCGCCGTCGTGCCCGGCCAATTACAAGGAGCTGTTCGGCATGGGCACGCAGCCGTCGTCGGAGCGGTCGCGCTACCCGTCGAAGGCGGAGCTGCTGAAGACGCTGGAGGACGCCTTCGCCCGGCTGGGCGAGGCCGCTCAGAAGGCGACGCCGGAGACGCTGGCCAAGCCCGCTCCGGAGCGGATCCGCGACCGCTTCCCCACAGTCGGCGCCCTGGTGGCCGCCCTGATGACCGGGCACCACGCCAGCCACAACGGCCAGCTGTCGGCGTGGCGGCGGGCGATGGGGCTGCCGTCGGTGTTTTAAGCGGTTCGTACCAGCCCGCAGCGCAAGCAAGGGATTCAGACGAACCCTTGCTTGCGCTGCGGGCTGGTACGTGCGCGCGTCAGCGAATCGTCCTTTCCGGCTCGCAGAAGCATTCGACGCGGGGATTCACCAGGGCGAACCAGTCGTCGAAGCGCATCCGGTAGGCGTCGCGGTGCGTGCCTCCCAGGAGGAAAATGTCGCCGCCGCGGCAGAGATGGCCGTCCATGACGACGTCCACTCCCTTCCAGTGCCGCAGGGCCGGGACGGCGCCGATCTCGCAGTCGGTGAAGCAGCGTCCCATTTCCTCTTCGCTGGCCAGGCGGACGAGGTCGGCCCGCAGCAGATCGCGCAGCCGATCGAGATCGACGCGCCGGCTGGCCGGCAGGACCAGCTCGACGGGCCGGCCGTCGGCCATGACGCAGACCACCTTGGCGACGCGGTGGCCGCTGACGTGCTCGTGCTGGGCCACCCGCTGGGCCGTGAAGGCCTCGGGGTGGTGCAGCTCCTGGTAGGCGACGCCTTGCCGATCCAGCTCCTCGCGGATCCAGGTCGCGGTAGCCATAGGCTCACCTCCTTCGGGTTACTGGGCTTCCAACACGGACGCATGATGTGGTCCCTCCCCAGGGGGGAGGGGCTATGGGTATTGTACAGGGCGATAGGCCGAATTGTCCGGGCCGCCATCTTCACCAGATGAATTCGCCCAGGTCTGATTTCCTGAATTTAGCCATTTTCTTGCGTCAGAAAATGCGCTATAATAGGAAATCGAGTCAGCGCATTGAGACAAGGCGTCTCATTTCGTTTTCGACGGATCAGCAGCTTACCGGACGGCGCTTATGGTGAAATTGAGGAAAGCACCTGGCAAAGCAGACGTGGCGGCGCTGTTGCGACGGGGAGAGGTTTCCTTTCCGCCGTTTTCCCTTAGCCTCCGCCCGGAACAAGACGGCCGCCTTCCCGGCGGCCGACCGGACGCCGTCTTGCAGTTGACTTGGAACGATCAAAGCCGCCTCTTTGCGGTCGAGTATAAGTCGAAGTCCACGCCTGCGGAGGTGCAAGCGGCCTCCGATCAGGTCCGCCGCCTAAGCCGGCCGCCGCTGTGGCCCATGGTCCTCGTGCCCTACCTGCCGGAAGAGCGGCTGGACCAACTGGAGCGTGAAGGCGTCAGCGGGCTGGACCTGTGCGGCAACGGCGTCGTCGCCGTGCCGGGGGAATGGCTGGTTCGCCGAGCGGGGAAGCCGAACCTGTATCGGCAATCATTTCCGATCAAGAATATCTTTCGTGGGACAAGCTCCCTTGTCGCTCGGGTGTTCCTGATCCAGCCAACCTACGGCGCCGTCAGCGAAATCCGGGAGAAAGTCGAAGAGCTAGGCACGGCCGTCACTCTCTCGACGGCATCGAAGGTGCTAGCCCGTCTGGAGGAGGAGTTGATCGTCGGCCGTCAAACCGGTGAGATCCGCCTGTTGCAGCCGGAAAAACTGCTGCAGCGGTTGGTCGAGAACTACCGGCCGCCCGAAGTGACGCAGCGCTTCGTCGGTAAAACCATAACCAACGGCGGACCCGAGGTGCTGCTAATGGAGCCGCGACCGGACTGGCTGCCAGAAGACCGGGTCTCGCGAGTCCTGACGGGCGCTTCATCTATTCGGCGGCTCTACGCTGAACTGCCACGCGAACCGATGCTGTCCTTCTACTGTCGTGACCTCGCGGCGTTGGTTGGGCGTCTGCAGCGCGACGGCGACGTGCGCGAGCAGGAGCGTTTTCCGGACCTGGAACTCCTTGAAACCAACGACGACACGGTTTATTTCGGCCGGTGCGTCGTGGGCGGCGTCCCTTACGCCTCCACGGTGCAAACCTACGTTGAACTGGCGACGGGCGGCAAG
Source organism: Gemmataceae bacterium (assembly GCA_035546275.1). Lineage (GTDB taxonomy): Bacteria > Planctomycetota > Planctomycetia > Gemmatales > Gemmataceae > UBA4732. The sequence continues at coordinate 10,628 of DATKHW010000792.1, read as the reverse complement.
CGTGAGCAAGAGATGGCGGAGAAGGTTAAAACTCTCATTTTGCATACCCTGAAGCAACCCATCCCGGGATTACGCCTATGACGCCGAAGCTACCGCCGCCTCTTCTCCGCTGCAGTCTCCTTGATCTGCTTTACGAGCTGCGCGACGCCAACTCGTCCCTGACAATCGGCGGCGGCTCCGGCATGCACCTGAAGCGCGAGCGGCTGGAGCAAACCGGCGAGCGCACGCTGATCGACCCGCCAGGGTGGCCGGCTGTTCGGCCCACCGATGACCTGGACGTCATTCTCCGAGCCGAAATCGTCGCGGACAAGAACCAATTCGATGCCATCGCCGACGCGCTCGACCGCCTTGGATACGTCGCTGTTCCGGGTGCGGAATATATGCAGTTCCTGCGGACGATCCGCGTCGGGGAACAAGAGGCCGAAGTGAAGGTGGACCTGCTGGTCGGCCCGTTCGAGCCGTTCCGGCGTTTTGTGCAAGTAAAGCCTCCCCGCGTTCGTCCCAAATCCCGCAAGAAGGGCCGATTGCACGCCCACGAGACACCGGAGGCCGTCGGCGTTGACGAAGAGCCCCTTTCCCTCCTCGTCCAGGGCCGGCGCTCAACGGGCGAGGAATATCAGGCCCTGGTCTGTCTGCCTCAAGCCTTCTCCTACGCCCTCATGAAGCTGTTCGCCTTGCGCGATCGCAAGGACGATCCCGATCCGAAAAAGGACAAAGGCCGCCACCACGCCCTCGACCTGTACGCCGTCGTCGCCATGACGACCGAGCCGGAATACGACTTCGCCCGCAAGGCGCGCATTCGGTACGCCGACAACGACAAGGTCCGTGAAGCCGGGCAAATCGTCCGCGGCGATTTCGCCGGGCCGGAAAGCATCGGCGTGCTGCGGCTGCGGGAGCATGTCCTTTACGACCCGGCGATGGACCTCAAAACCTTCCTGGACGTGCTGCACGAAATATTCGCATAAATAGATAGGAAAATGGGCGAGCGCGGCCCCGATCGCATTTCCTTTGCACTGGCGCCCCATGCCGGAGTATCCTTAGCGGAGTAGGAAACGCACATATCCCCAATCCTGGAGCGCCGCCGATGGCCCGTCTCTCTTCCGCCGTGGTATTGGCCGCTCTGCTCCTGATGGCCCCGGCGGCGCCGGCCGCCGACAAGGATGAAGCGCCCCGCACCGACTCGCACGGCGATCCGCTGCCGGCCGGCGCTCTGCTGCGGCTGGGGACGGTGCGCTGGCGGGCCTGCGCCCGATTCCTGGCGTTCACGCCCGACGGCAAAACGCTGGTGACGGGCGAAATGAACGGCGACAAGGTCATTCGTTTCTGGGACGCGGCGACGGGCCGCGAAACCGCGATGTTCCGGCCGCCGAGTGCGGTCACCGCCTTTGCGCTGGCCCGGGACGGCAAATCGCTGGCGCTAAACGCGGGGTGGGAGACGAAGGGGGTGGTTTTCGTAAGCATCCCCGACGGCAAGGAGCTTCGGCGCATCGACGACGAATCCACCTATTTTCACTTCCTCTGTTTTTCGCCGGACGGCAAATCGCTGGCCGGCGTCGGCAACGATGGCGTCGTCCGCGTGTGGGACCCGGCGAACGGCAAGGAAATCCTGCGCGAGCAGGAGGACAGCGAGGGCCGCGACTGCCACGTGGCGTTTTCGCCCGACGGCAAGAGGCTGGTCGTCGGCCTGCCGCCGGACAAGCTGCGCGTGCTAGAGGTCGCGACCGGCAAGGAGCTATTCAAGCAGCAATTGAACCAAGGCACGGCCACGCGGTTCACGGCCGTCGGCTTTTCGCCGGACGGCAAGCGGCTTTTCTGGGCCGGGGACGATCGCCGGTCGTTCGCGCTGCGGGACGCCACTACCGGTGAAACGCTCCGGTCGTTCCGCGTTGCCCAAGGGACGGTTCGGGCAGTCGCCTTCTCCCCGGACGGCAAGCTCATCGCCTCGCTGGACGTGGACGACGACGCGCCGCCGTCAGTCGGCCTGTGGGACGCCGCCACCGGCAAGGAGCTTCGGAAGCTGCCGTCCCTGGGCGCGGCCGGCTGGATCGCGGACCCCGTGTTTTCGCCGGACGGCAAGCGGCTGGCCTTCGCCGACGACTACGACGGCCTGCTCCACATGTGGGACGTGGAGACGGGCAAGGACGCGGCCCAGGTGGGGGAGCACCGGGCCATGCTCTGCACGGCGGCCTTCGCGCCGGACGGCCGGACGGCCCTCACGGGCTGCGCCGACCACGTCGTCCGAGTGTGGGACGCGGCCAAGGGAACGGTGCTGCGCCGGATCGACGTCGCCGGCCTGGCCGGCAACCCCATGTCTTACCAGATCGTTCTTTCCGACGACCGAAAGACGGCCGCCCTGATCAACTTCAAGGCCGATGCACAGATTTGGGACCTGGAAATGGGCAAGAAGCGCGCCGACCTGGACGGGGGCGAGGACAAGTCCTGGACGGCCGTCTTCTCGCCGGACGGCAAGCTGCTGGCCTTAAGAGGCAACTTCGGAACCGGCGTCCAGCTTTGGGACGCGGCGACGGGAAAAAAGGCTTCTCGGATCCCCATCGACGACAACGGCCTTGGGGAGTTCGCCTTCTCGCCCGACGGCAAATCGCTCGTGGTCCTGCGACATCAGCATGACGCGGCGACGGGTGCGAACGGGGGCGCCGAAATGTCGCTGTGGGATGTGGCCGCTGGCAAGGAAGTCGCCGAATGGCCGACGCCGATCACCTGGGGGGGATTCGGCCTTCAATTCTCGCCCGACGGACGGCGGATTGCCGTGATCGGTCAATCTGCCCACGAGGTGGACCTGTGGGACCCTGCCGGGCCGAAGCAGGCGGCGTCGCTGACGGCGCCCAAGGACTCCCAGGCCACTGGCTTCATGGAATGCCTCGCCTTTTCGCGCGACGGTAGGATGCTGGCGGCCGGGTGCGACAACGGCCCCGTCTGTCTCTGGGAAGTCAGCACGGCCAAGGTGCGGGTCGTCCTGATCGGCCACCGCGATCGGGTCCGATCGGTGGATTTTTCCCCGGATGGTGCCAGGCTAATATCGGCAAGCAACGACACGACCGCCCTCATCTGGGACCTGACCGGCTTGGTCGACGACAAGTCTCCGAAGACGCTGACGCCGGAGCGGCTGGCGTCGCTGTGGGACGATCTGGCGGACGCCGACGCCGGCAAGGCATGGCGCGCCGGCTGGCGGTTGACGGCCGACCCGGCGGCGAGCGTGGCGTTCCTGCGAAAGCGTCTGCGGCCGGCCGTGGTGGACGCGGACCGGATCGCCCGGCTGCTGGCGGGGCTGGACTCCGATGACTTCGAGGCGCGCGAGAAGGCGTCGGGGGAGCTAGCCAAGCTCGGCGACCTGGCGGAGCCGGCGCTGCGTCGGGCGCTGGAGGGCAAGCCATCTGCCGAGGCGCGGCAGCGTCTGGAAGAGCTGGTGCGGCGGCTCGACGGCCTGGTGCATGATGCGGAACAGGTGCGCGGCCTGCGCGGCGTCGAGGCGCTGGAGCACATGGGCACGGCGGAAGCGCGACGGCTGCTGGGGGAACTGGCCAAGGGCGCGGAGGGATCGCGTCAGACGGGGGAAGCGAAGGCGGCGCTGGAGCGCCTCGCCGATCGGCCCAATTCCGATCCCTGACCTCACCTGAAATCTTGAACAGACCGACCGCCGGATCGTATACAATAGTTGCGGGAACCGTTTTCCCATCCCGGAGGTATGGAGGCCGTGCCGGTATCTGCGCCGAACCGGAGCCGCCGCCGCGGCGGAACATGGTTATGAATGCCGCCCCCCTGGCCCCCTCCAAACGAAAACACAAGCACGTCCTCGCCGATTATCAACCGATCCCTAATGGGGATGATTGCCTGATGCTGGTCCGCGCCCAGAAGCTCTTTCGCGGCGCCGAATGGACCCCCGCCGAAGAGGAGCACTGCGCCGCCTGCGTCTGGTGCTGGTACTTCGTCTCGCACGACGAGGCCGAATGTTTCAAGGCCCGGCAGCTGCTTCAGATCGCGTCCGGCCGGGCGCCGACCGATGCGGAATGGGATCACCTCGCCAAGTGCCCCGCCTGCGCCTACGACTACGACCTCCTGCGCCGCGACGCCTCCACGGAATAGCACGGGGAGCACGCAGCGCCAGCAAGTGCAGACACTTGCTGGCGCTGCGTGCTCCCCTGCGCTGCGGGCTACTCGTTCTTCGACCCCGGCATGGCCGTGCGGCTCGGCTCGACCTTGTCGCCGGCGTGCAGGTCCTTGCCTCCGGCGACCACGACCCAGTCGTCCGGACTCAATCCCTCCTTCACCACGATCAGGTCGCCGTCGTGCTGGCCCAGCTCAAGCTCACGCCGCTCCGCGGCGTTGTGGTCGCCGACCACCCAGACGTAGTGCTTGCCCTGGTCCGCGAAAACCGCCTCTTCGGCGATCAGCAGCGCCGGCGCCGGCTTGCCCATCGGCAGGCGTACCCGCGCGAACATGCCCGGCAAAAGCAGACGATCGGGATCCGGGAAGACGCCGTGGACGTCGATCGTGCCGGTTTTCGCATTAAATTGATCCATGAAACGGGCGATCATCCCTTCGTGCGGAAACCCCTCTTCGTCGGTCAGGCCGATGTGAAGCAGGCCGTTCTCCGCCTGCACTTCGCGCCCGGCCAGCAGCCGCCGGAAGCGCAGGTAGCTTCGTTCGTCCATCTCAAACAGGACGCCCATCGTGCGGGGGCGCAGCATGTTTCCCAGAACAACCGGACTCTCCCAGCTGGCGCCGACCGTGTCGCCGGGGCCGGGGCGCCATAGCTGATGGATAACGCCGTCGGCCGGCGCGACGATCCGGGCGCCCTCCAGATCTTGGCGGGCGCGTTCGACGGCGGCTTTCGCCGCCGCACGGTCCGGCCCCGGCGCCGCGTCCAGCGCCGCTTCCGCCTTGGCGAGGGCCGCCTTCAGCGGCGCGGGGTCGATTTCCCAAATCAGATCGCCTTTCTTGACTTCGTCGTTCGTCGTGACGTGGGGGGGGTCGAGCAACCGTCCGCTGACGCGGGCGACGATGGGCACAGGTTCCGGCCGTTCCAGCTGGCCGGTGAGATCCTCGAACGGCGTGAACTCGCGCCGTACCGGCCGGCTCACCGTCACGGCCGTCGCCGCGGCGTCCTTGTCCGGCGCGGCCGCCTTCGCCGCCGGAGGATTCCCCGCCGCCGGAACGGCCGCGCTCGCGCGCATCCACACCGTCAGCCCGCCGATCAGCAAAACGCCCAGCACCGCCGCCAGCGCCGCGGCGCCGGTCGTGATTTTTTTCCAGAACATGGCTTGCAAAACCTCCCGCGCCAGTGCGGCCGCCGTGGGGGATACGCCCCGCCCGGCCGCCTTGCTCGTCGCATCCAACACCGCCGTCGAAACCGTGGGAAACCCCTCCACCGCCGGCGCCGCGACCGCCAATCCCACGCCGCGGCGGCTCAATCGGCGATGCAGCCTTGCCCGCGCCCGCGCCAATCGGCTGGCCACCGTGCCGCGCGGACAACCGAGCAGCCGGGCCGCCTCGTCCACCGTCTTGCCTTCGAGATAGCAGAGCACCGCGGCCGCGCGGAACCGCTCCGGCAGCCGGCTCACCTCCTCGTCCACCGCGGCCCACGCCTCGCGCTGCTCCGGCAGCGCGGCCGGGTCGGCTGGCGCCGCCGCGCTCTCGGCGGCCGCAACGGGCCGCTCTCGGCTAGTCCGCCGCGCCCGGCCGGCCCGCGCGGCGAGGGCGGCGCGGTAGGCGACGCGGAACAGCCAGCCGGCCACCGCCTGGCGCTTGCCGATCCCGCGGGCCTTGCGGGCGAGGGCGAGGAACGTGGCCTGAAAAGCGTCCTCGGCGTCGTGATGGTCGTTGAGGACGCGGCGGCAGACGCCGAAGACGAGACGCTGATGCCGACGAACGAGCAGCTCGAAGGCGGCCTCGTCGCCGGTCGCGGCGAAGCGCGCCAGCAGCTCGGCGTCGCCGACGCCGTCGCCGGCGGCGTCGCGGATTTCGCGGAGCAAACGGGATAGAGCGCGGTCGTCCATGGGAATGGGTCCGGGGCGTCACTGCTGTTTCTATAGAGGGGGCGGGCGGGAGTTTGTATCCCGGATATCCGATCGAACGAGTTGCGGCCGAAAAGGCGGCTCGCGCAGGAATTTGCTTGCAGGGCGGGAGGAAATGGGCGGGACCATCAAGCGCGGCGCTGTAGAATCAGCGGTTGGGTCGCTTGGGCTCCTGTCGCGGCCCGCCTTTCAATCGAGGAAACGCCGATGCCAAACGGGGGATTCGACAACTGCGGGGTGTGCGGCTTCAACCGCGCGAATGAAGGCGTGTGGGGGCGGAGCGACTATACGTCGGATGAGCGGTTGAACAACGCCTTTTGCACTATTCGCGGCGTCAAAATCCCAAAAGCCCTGTGGACCTATTGCGCCAACTGTCGTTCCAGGGAACCGACGCCGAACGGCCCGATCTGCATGGTCGGCCTACACGAGCCAGGGTATCTTTACGCCCGTATTCCCTGGCATGGAAGCCGGCAGCCGAGGCTGAACGTACCGGGCGAATGCAGCTGTGGACGGGTAGTGGAGAAAGGGATCGCCGTCGAAACCGACGAGGGGGAACAGCACTTTTGCTGCAACGGTCATTATGTAAGGTGGTGGCGGCAGCAGCACCCCACTGAGTCCTACAAATGGGACCTTAAAGAGTGGCCTGAACCGGGCCTGGACGAGAAGTAGAAGGCGCAGCCGAAGACCAGGAGAAAGATTATGGGCTCTGTCCAACCCCGTTACAGCAAAGAAGAGTTCGCGAGGCGCGGCGACGCCATTTATGAGAAGGATATTCTCCCCAAGCTCACGGCCAAGGACGTCGGCAAGTTTCTAGCCATCGACATCGAAACCGGCGCGTACGAGATTGCCGCCGATGAAAGGAAGGCGGGCGACAAACTGCGCGGTCGCCTCCCCGAAGCGCAAATCTGGATGGTGCGGATAGGCTATGCCTCAACGCACAGGTTCGGCGGCCGACAGGTACGCCAGGAATTGCCATGATTACCGGCGCGGTCCAATCCGAGCAGATCGCTCAATCCCCGCCGCCGGCCCGCTTCAGCAAGGCCCGCAGCGCCTCCGCGTCCTGCTCCGCCCGGGCCGTGGCCGCCTTCAGGCCCTTCTCCGTCCACGCCCCTGTCCACTTCAGGAAGTTGTCGGCGGGCTTCACCAGGTCGAGGGCCGTCTTGCCCTTCTTGTCCTTGAGTCGCACGTCGGCGCCTTCCGACAGCAGCAGCTTGGCGTTTTCGAGCCGGCCGTTCTCCGCGGCGTACATCAGGGGCGTCCGGCCGGCGTCGTCGCGGGCGTTGACGTCCGCCTTCTTGTCCAGCAGCATGCGCACGACCTCGGGTTGGCAGCCCTCGGGTTGGTTGCCGGCGGACGCGAACATCAGCGGCGTCTCGCCGGCGTGGGTCCGGACGTTGACGTCGGCGCCCTTGTCCACCAGCAGCTTCGTGATTCCCGCGCCCCAGTCAACCGCCATGTGCAGGGCGGTTCGGCCCCCGGCGTCGGCGGCGTCCACCTTGGCGCCGCGGTCGAGCAGGATCTGGACCGTTTCCGCGTCGTTGAGCCATGCGGCCCACGTCAGCGCCGTGCCGCCCCGGTCGGGGTTGCCCGGGCCGTAATAATCCTGGATCAGCTCCACCACCAGGGCGTCCTCGCCGTGCCGGGCGGCCCAGGTCACGGCCTTGTGGAATCGGCGGTCGATGACGATCCGGTAGACCGCGTGGTCGTCGCTTGGGTTCTTGACCGTGGCCCGCAGCTCGGCGATGTAATCGCGGATCGCCAGTTCATCGGCGTCGGCCGGCGTCTCCGGCGCCTTGTCCGGCTGGGGCGCGGCCGTTGCATGGGGATTCATCGGCGCCCGCCCCTCCTTGCCCGACGTCGCGGCCCAGGCGACGGCGGCCCCGGCGCCCGCCAGCGCGACCATCAGCACTACCGCCGTCGCCGCCTTGAGTTTCATCGCCAGCATGAGTCTCACCGTCCCTTCCGCCAGGGCGATCGCCGCGGCCGACGCCGCGCCCGCCGTCGCCGCCTTCACCGTGGACGCCGTCAGGGCCGGCGGCACGACGGCCGGCGCCAGATCCTGCGGCGCGGCGCCCCGCCGCTTCAGCCGCCGGGCCAGCTCCGCACGTCCCCGCGACAATCGGCCCGACACCGTGCCCACCGGCCAGCCGAGCTGATGCGCCGCCTCCTTGTGCGTCTTGCCTTCCAGCTCACACAGGATAATCGGGATGCGGTAACGATCCGGCAGCCGGTGCAATTCCCGATCCAGCAGCGGCAGCAGCTCCGCCCAGCGGTCGTCGGGCGTCTGGGGCCGGTGCATCTCCCCCGCCCGCCTTTCCTTCAACCGCCGTTTGACGGCCGCCGCCCGCGCCTTCTGGGCCGTGCGGCAGGCGACGCCGTACAGCCAGTTCGCCGTCCGCTCGCGCGGCCGAATGGAGGCTGCCTTGCGGATCAGCACCAGAAACACGGCCTGAAAGGCGTCCTCGGCGTCGGCCTCGGAGCGGAGGATGCGCCGGCAGACGCCGAGGATCATCGGCCCGTGCCGCCGCACCAGCGCCTCGAACGCGGTCGCATCGCGCCGGGCGAGGTAGCGCGTCAGCAATTCGCCGTCGGTCAGTGCGGCGTCCTCTTCGCGCAGGGCGGCCCGCCGGACGTGATCGAGAACGCCGTGAACGGGACCCGTCGGCATGGCGTGCTTCCTCCGCACCATCCTTATGTTATTTCCCAGAGGGGCGGGATTTCATACGGGAATCTTACGGCGGCTTGACCTGCGGCGCCGGGCGAGAGAACATGGAGCGGAGGACGGCCGCGGTCGGTAGGATACGGCGGGCGCCCGAACCGAAGCGGAGGCGATCATGGTAATCACTCTGGGCCCTGAACTGGAGGCCGCCCTGAAGGCGGCGGCCGACCGCCGGGGCGTCACCCCTGAAATGCTGGCCCTGAGCGCCTTGCGAGTGCGCTTCCTCACGCCGCCGGAGCTGCAGCCGCGCGACGAGTGGGAACGCGGCCTGCTGGAACTGGCGCTGGATTGCGGGGTGTCTTTGTCCGACGAAGCGCTGAGCAGGGAAGAGATGTACGACTAATGGCCTACTTGATTGACACAAATACTCCGATCCGGCTGGCCAACGTAAAAGACGCGCAGCACGCCGCGGCCTCACGGGCCATGGTGGAATTGCATCGCCGCGGCGAGTTGTTGCACGTCACCCCACAGGTGCTCGTGGAATTCCGCAACGTCGCCACCCGCCCGGTCGCGCAGAACGGCCTGGGCCTTTCGGCTATAGCCGCGGGGCGCAGGCGGCGGGATTCGAGGCGATGTTTCGGCTGCTGCCGGACACGCCGGACATCTATCGCGCCTGGAAGACCCTCGTGGGCGCGTTGGGCGTTATCGGGAAGCGGGTCCACGACGCCCCCGGCTGGTCGCCGTATGCCATGCGCATGCGGTCACGCACCTGCTGACGTTCAACGTCTCGGACTTCGCTCGCATGGCTGCGTTCGGCCCAGGCATCGTTGTGGTCGATCCGGCGACGGTGTAGGGATCAGCGCCGGGCGGCTTTCATCCGAAATTCACAGATAACTCCACAGCCGCTTATACGATAACAGCGCCGACTCCGCCGCCGCAGGCGGAGCAGTGGCTGCATCCCCACAGAGCATCCCGATGCACCGATTCCGCACCCCGCGCATCCCACCGACCGTCGTAGCGGCCGTCCTCTGCCTGATCCCAACACCGCCAGGATTTGCGGCGCAACCCGCGGCCCGCGACTGGACCGCGCATCCCGCCGTCGTCGAGATGGACGCCCCGGCCGACCTCTACGCCGTCGGCGACGCCCACGGCGATTACGACCGCCTCGCCGCACTGCTGACCGCGGCCGGCCTCATCTCCGCCGCGCCGGATTCCCCCACCGACGTGCATTGGAAAGCGGGCAAAGCCATCGTCGTCTGCACCGGCGACCTGATCGACAAGGGGCCGGCGTCGGTCAAGGTCGTGCAGCTGTTCCGGGCCTTGCAGAAGGCGGCCGAGGCGGACGGCGGCCGCGTCGTCGTGACGATGGGCAACCACGAAGCCGACTTCCTCAACGACCCGACGAGCGAGAAGACGGCCGACTTCGCGGCGGACCTGCGGGCGCAGAACCTCAAGCCGGAAGACGTCGCGGCGGGGACCGATGCGCTCGGCCTGGGGAAATGGTTGCGGGAACTGCCGATGGCCGCCCGCGTCGGCGACTGGTTTTTCGCCCACGCCGGCGACACGCGCGGCCGGACGTTGACCCAATTGCGATCCGATTTGCAGGAATGGGTGGACGCGCACGGCTTCCTGATCGGCGAGGACGCGGACACGCCGCTGTGGACGCTGCTCAACGCCCGGCTGCATCCCTATCCGTGGTGGCAAAAGAGCGCGACGGAAGATGCGGCGGCAGGACCGGCGCGGCTGGCCGAGTGGGCGAAGGCGCTGGGCGTGAGGCACTTCGTCCTCGGCCACCAGCCGGGCAAGGTGAAATTCTCCGACGGCAGTCAGCGGGCGCAGGGGACGGTGTGCGCGAAGTTCGACGGCCTGCTGTTCCTGATCGACGTCGGCATGAGCCGGCAGGTCGATTACAGCAAGGGGGCGGTGCTGCACATCGC
>DATKHW010000791.1:0-2550 GCA_035546275.1 Gemmataceae bacterium | reverse complement strand
GGTTGATGGTTTCGGTCGCTGTTACCATAAATCGGGGGGCTTACGCCCCCGGCTCGCCTTGTCTCCCCTGGAGTCCCTCCCATGAAGCGCACACACTGGACGACCACGACGGCCGTGCTGCTGCTGACGGCGGCGCTGGGCCGAACCGCTCCTGTTCCGACGGACAAATCGCCGCTGGCTTGGGTTCCCGCCTCGACGCCGGTGGTGTTCCACATCAACGGCCTGCACAACCTGGCCGACCACATCACCGCCTTCCTCAAGAACGCCGACGTGGGCGGCGGCCTCAGCGCCGACGACTTTAGGCGCGGCGCGGACGCTTTCTTCGAGGAAGGCTTCCTCGGCCACAAGATTCGCGGCGTGCCCAAGGACGGCCATATCCTCATCGCCCTCATGGACCTCAACCACCTCGACGAAGACACGCCGGACCTGGCCGTGATCGTCGCCGTCGAGGATTACAAAACCTTCCGCGACAATCTTTTCAACGAAGAGGAGCGAAAAACGCTCAAGGCCGAGGACGGGTATGAATCGGTCGCTCTCAACGGCCTTTTTCCTGGCAAACTGTGCTTCCTGGTGGACAAAAAGGACCACGCCGTCTTCACGCTGCGCAAGGAGCGGGCCGTCGCCTTCGCCAAGGGCGGGCCGGGCCTGGACGAGCGCATCAGCAAGAGCCACTCCGACCGTCTGCTGTCCAGCGACCTGGGGCTGTACGTCAGCATGGACGTGCTGAACAAGGACTACGGCGAGATGGTGAAGGGCGCCCGCGAGGCCTTGGAAGAGCAGCTGAAACGGGCCGACGAGGCGCCGGACCGCACCCTGAAACCGCTGCTGGGGCCGGCCAGGGACGCGCTCGGCCCGCTGTTCCAGGCCGTCGAGGCCAGCAGCGGCATCCTCGTCACGCTCAACCTCGGCGCCGAGGGGCTGGTCGTCCACGCCGATTCCGAGTTCCGCCCCAACAGCCAGACGGCGGAGCTGCTCAAGGATTTCAAGCCGACCGCCTTTCCCGACCTGGACAAAATGCGGGCGGGGCAGATCTATTACGTCGGCATGCAGACGTCGCCGGCCCTGTTCAAGCTGACCGGCACGATGCTGTTCAGCTCGCTGATCGATCCGAAAAGCCCGGAGGCGAAGGGGATGGACGCGGCGATCCAGGACATGATCAAGGCCGGGCCGCACGACCGTCTGCTGGCCGTGACCGTGCCGCCGGCCGGCGTGGAGGTTTGGCATTTCGACGATCCGGAAAAGGCGGTCGCGGCCCAGGCGAAGCTGATCGAGGCGACCGGGGCGGCCCTGGCGAAAATCGGCGTCCTCAAGGACAAGCCGGAGATTCAACCGCACGCTGAGAAATACAAGGGCTTCGACTTCACGGCCGTGCGCCTGAAGTGGGACGTGGAGAAGATGGTCCCCAAGGACGCCGGGCCGCCGATGAACAACGGGAGCAACGCCGACCAGCTGAAGAAGCTGCTCGGCGACGGCCTCAACCTGTGGTTCGGCACGGACGGCAAGACGTTCGTGCAAGTCACGGGGGCGGGTTGGAACGAGGCCAAGGAGGAGCTGGACGGGTACTGGAAGGGTGAATATGCGGTGGGCGCGGACAAGCAGTTCGCGGCCGTGCGGAAGGGACTGCCGGCCGATGCGACGGTGGTGATGGTGATCGACATGGGCAAGTATTCCGAGGTGCTGGGCGGCCTGATGCCGGGGCCGGCGCCGCAAGTCCCGGCCGCGCTGAAGGGCAAGCCGATCTACCTGGGCGTGGCGGCGACGCTGGAACCGGGCCGCGCGTCGCTGGACCTGAGTCTGCCGGCGAATCCGGGTTTGGAGACGCTGGGACAGATGATCGAATGGATCCTGTGGCGGCGCTGAGAGTCCGTTTCGTAACAGGGAGTTCGGGAACGGGGTCGATGTAACGTCCGTGCTGGAGCTAATAGCTATTAGCTGTCAGCTAATAGCTGTTAGCAAAACACGATCATAAACCCGCCGGCTCGCTTGCCTCAATCCAGTTGCATCAGCAGCCCGAACGGCAACACCGTGACCTTGACGGCGACGTCCATTTCCTTGCCGTCGCGGCGGAGGTGGAGCTTCAGCTCGGCGCCCGGCGTCATGCGCCGCACCGCGTTCACCGTCGTTTGCAGGTCCGTTGCGTCCGTATCGCCGACTTTTAGCACCACGTCGTCTTTCTTCAGCCCGGCCTTCTCCGCGGGGCTTTTCTCCAGGGCGGATTGGACGATCACCTCTTTCGCATCCGCGTCGAAGCGCAGCATCAAGCCGACGAACGCCGGGGCGCCTTCCGCGGAGTCGGGCTTCTCGCGCTGGAAGACCAGCAGACGCAGGTTGTCCTTGTCGTCGGCGGCAAAATCCTGCGGCCGTTCCTTGACGCCCTCGCTGCGGGCGTTGAGACAGATTTTCAGTGTATCTTTATCGATCGAGTAGATTCCTTCGTAGGTCTTCTTGGAATCGGAGAAGGTCAGGTCGATGCTTGGAGGCGAAGCCTTTGGGTCGGCGCTCAGCGAGGCCAGCTCGTCGCCGGCGTAGCGCACCTTGGTCCCCTGGATC
>DATKHW010000790.1:0-15584 GCA_035546275.1 Gemmataceae bacterium | reverse complement strand
ACGCCGACGCCACCGTGCTGACGGTGAGCTCCAGCGCGCAGCCGTCGGCGGTCGGGCAGTCGGTGACGTTCACGGCCACGGTGGTGGACGTCAACGGCGGGACGCCGACGGGCGCCGTCGAGTTTTACGACGGGGCGGTCGACCTGGGCTCCGGCACGCCGCTGTCGCCCGGCGGCGGCGGGGCGACCTCCACGCTGGCGATCTCGACGCTCAGCGCCGGCGTCCACACCATTACGGCGGTTTATACTCCGACGGGAATTTTCCTCAGCAGCAAGGGGACGCTGACGCAGACGGTGGACGCCGCCACGAGCACGGCGGCGACGTCGAACCACAACCCGTCGTCGCTGGGCCAGTCGGTGACGTTCACGGCCACGGTGACGAACACGTCCAGCAGCGGCGGCACGCCGACGGGGGCGGTGGAGTTTTACGACGGGTCCACCGACTTGGGCGCGGGAAGCTCGCTCAGCGGCAGCGGCAACGCCGCCGCCTCCACGCTGACCATCTCGACGCTGGCGGTCGGCAATCATGCCATCAAGGCCGTGTACACGCCGAGCGGCTTCTTTTTGGGCGGCAGCGGCACGCTGACGCAGACCGTGGGCGCCGTCACCAGCACTGGCGTCGTCTCCAGCGACGATCCGGCGCCGGTGGGGCAATCCATCACTTTCACGGCCACGATCACCAACACGACAAACAGCAGCACCCCCACTGGCACGGTGGAATTCTTCGACGGCTTGACCGGCCTCGGCGCCGGAAGCGCCCTCAGCGGCAGCGGCGCCTCCGTCACGTCCACGTTTACGACCTCCACCCTGGCGGCCGGCGTACACTACATCGTTGCGGTGTACACGCCGACCGGCGACTTCGCCGGCAGCAGCGGCACGGTGCGGCAGGTGGTGACAGGGCCGCCCGCAGTCGCGGAGTTCCCCGGCTTGGGAGTGTGGCGCTAGGAGGGCGGCATCGGCTGGCAGCAGCTCACCTCCGCCAGCGCCTCCGAGGTGGCTGTGGACTCCCATGGCGACGTTGTGGCCGAGATCCCCGGCGCTGGCGTGTGGCGCTACGAGGACGCCACGGGCTGGGCGCAGCTCACTCCAGCCAACGCCGCCCAGGTCAGCATCGCCGGCGCCGGCGTTGCGGCGGTCGCGATCCCTGGCGCCGGCGTGTGGCGCTTCGAGGACGCCGGCGGCTGGAAACAGCTCACCACGACCGACGCCTTCCAGGTGAGCATCGCGGGCGCCGGCATCGTGGCGGTCGCGATCCCCGGCGCCGGCGTATGGCGCTTCGAAGACGCGACGGGGTGGAAACAGCTGAGCCCCGCCAACGCGACCCAGGTGAGCGTGAACGCCAACGGCGACGTGGCGCTGGAGATCCCCGGCGCTGGCGTGTGGCGCTTCGAGGACGCCACGGGCTGGGCGCAACTCGCCCCGACCGACGCCGCGCAAATCGCGCTGGACGCCGACGGCGACGTGGCGGCCGAGATCCCCGGTCTCGGCGTGTGGCTCTACCAGGACGGCCTCAGCTGGGGCCAACTGACCGCGGCGAACGCCCTGGATATGGGGCTGGGCGACTGAGTATTCCTGCTCGCGTCCGCGACAAGGGGAACAGCGGCGGGACCGACGTGCTCATCTTCTGCGGGCCGCCCAGCCAGTCGAGGGGGGCGTGATCGGATTCGCCTACTGGAATCTCTCGACGCAGGAGCGCAACGACAAGGCAGCGAATCGCGCCGGCGCGGCTCTGCGTGAGCACGACGTCGAACGAGTCGTTGTTCTCGGACAAGATGTGAGTCGGTGCGGCGACCCCGCGGCGGCGACCCGGTGCGGCGCGCCCGGATCGAGATTCTCACGCCGCCGTCCAGCCACCTCGGCACGCAGCGCAGCGACTTCCTGGCGGAACTGCGCGATCAACCCGGTCAGCGCCGAGCGCTGGTCGGCATTCGTCACGGGATCGAGGAGGAGTCCTTCCATGAACTCCTCGTTTTAGCGAGCAGCTGGAGGCGATGGACAGAGCAGCTGGAACGGAATGCCGAGAGCACAACGGGTTGGACGAAGCTTTACGGCCATCTCTTGTTAACCCCTTCCTTCACCGGCAGTTGCGCGTAAAGTCAGCGCCATTCCTCTACTGACCTTATACTCAGCAACGAATCGGGCCAGCAGTGCGCGCGGTACGGACCCGATAACAACCGCGACCCAGACCAACTGGCTCGCCTCCAACTCCCAGGCCGCGTCCGGGTGCGCGGCGCGCTGGGGACCGAACACCATCCCGGCGGGACCAAAGTGAACCCGTCGCCGTTCCCCGTGATGTGGATCCTGTCCATCGGCCTCCACGAGGTCGAGACGCTGAATCAGCGGGCATGTCGGAGGGCCGATCCAGGAGCAGCGGCGGACGGCTGCCGTCTTGTTTCCCATCGCTCATAGCTCAATCGGGGCGTCGGCAGCTGCTGAGTGCGGTCGTTCCACCTTGGCCCGTGCAATTATCGGGGACTACGCCCAACTTCTGATGCCATGCCAACCTGCTTCGATAGGATCGACCTGCGCGCAAGCCGAAATCTGCAGCGCGCGGACGACCGACACAACGCGTTTAGCGGTTGCCCCGGCCCTCCCGAGAGGCGGACATGCTCACGGCGGCGATGCCGCGGCTCGCGCCAGCACGCGCCGTCCCTGGGTGGCTCTCCAGTGCAGCCGCCTCGGCCGCGTCTTCATCCCCCAACCTACTCCATATCTGCTGCCCGCCCCAGCAACCTGCACCAGCGGCTGGGAGCCGTTGCTCCGTACCCATTTCAAGTGGGAGAGGCAGCCCCATTCGGCTAGCAGCCTGCTCCAGCGCCCGGGAGCCGTTGCCGTCGTCGGTGGCGCATGCCCCGGCCTGCCAACGCGCTGCTGGATGAGGCGGAAAACCGCCCGCTTCACGCTCTCGTCACGCTCCGCAAGTGCTCCACACTATACAACTTCCCCACCAACTCCCCATCCAGCACCGCCCGCGCCCCCGCCGGCGGCACATACAGCGTGAACCCGCCATGAATCTCTGCCGCATGCCCGCCCATGTCCTCCAGCGCAAATCGCAAAATCGTCGCTGGCACAATCGGGTGCGGGCTGCAGTGAATCGCCACCACCTCATGCCGCGCCGGATAAAACTGCCTCAGATGCGCAATCAGTCGCGCAAATCGCCCCGGCAGCGACGCCGCCTGGCTGTGGAGGCACGTCTCTATCGGCCCAATTTGCCACAGAATGGCCGGCACATCGCTCTGCAGCGGCCGCCGGCGCAGCAACACATCGGTGGCTTCGTACATCTGCATGCCATGGACCACCGGGTCGAGCCGCAGGTCCGCCAGCAGCGCATCCAGCGCCGAGACGCCCGGCAGAATGATCACGCGGAGATCCAGCGCCGCCGCAAGCTTCAGCACCAGAAACGGCGGCAGCGCGGCCACCACTGGATGGCCGTGGAGTGCAAACGTCACCGGCGGATGATCCAACGCCGCCTCAACAACGCGCGCCGCCATGTGGTGATAAGCCGAAACGCGCGACGCATCGCGGGCGTAGCTTTCGTCAAACAGCGGCGTGACGCGCGGGCACAGCGTCTCCAGAAACGTGCGCGTGGCGATGCCGGTGTCCACGTACAGGATTTCCGCCGACCCGCGGCAGGCGTCCTGCACTTCGCGCGTGATTTGCGTCACGGTCTGCAGGCCCAGGCCGGCAATGTAGATGTGCGGCGTGCGCGGCGCGGCGGGCGACAGGGTATCTTGTGGCGCGGCGTCGCTCATGATGCGCCCTCCCGATGGAGCACGCGCAGAAGCTCGATGAGCTTGCCGTAACGGGCCCCCGCGGGGGCGCAGCGCACGGCGGCGATGGCGGATTGAACCTCGGCAGCGAAAAGGTCGCGGCCGATCGCGGCCGGATTGCCGGCGGCTTCGGGCGGCGGCGGCGCCGACAAGTTCGTGCTCTGCAGCAGCGAGGCGCTCAGCCCGACCAGCGGATTGCCCGCGGCATCCTGCATCTGAATCGCCGAAACCCGCACCACGGCACGCAGCGGCGGCAGCGGCTTGCCGGGGAGCACAGTGCCCGGCGGCGGCGGCAGTGCCTCCGGGTCGGCGCCTTCGGGCAGCGGGCTCACCCAGGCGGCGTATGCGAAGTTGCGCAACTCCCCCCCGTCGTAGAGCGCGCAGGGCGCCAGCGTGAGCACCAGCGACATGTCCGGCAGCGGTGCGCTGGGCGTGGGCATTCCCGGCGTCGCTCCGGGCCGCGTCGCTCCAGGCAGCGGCGCTGCCATCGTTGCGACGCTGGCCGCGGCGGAGACGGGCGCGTTTTCCTCCGCCAGTGCCGCCCCGAGCACGCGCAGCAGCCGGTGATCGGGATGGCGCAGCAACTCCCGGTCCTCGTCGGCAAGGTCAAATTCGTCAAACGTTTCTTCGGGAGATTCCAGGAGGCGGCGGCGGACGTCCGGATCGATCGCAGACGCAATCAGCAGGCGGGAGATGCCGGTCTTCGCGGGGTTCATCGTCGGTTTGTCCTTTGTCGCCTTCTCCCGCATTCCGGCTGGAGTATACCCTCTGCGACGGCGTGCTGAAAGCAGCGCGTCCAGGCCCCCTTTGCCCACGGCCGCCTCGTCGAACCAGCCCGCCTTGGCCCAGGCGCTGGACAGGGCGACCAGCCGCCCCCCGCTGGTGGCCAACAGGGGGCGGACCGAGCGGTACAGGTCGTCGGTTGGACGGGACCACCGGGGCCCCTCGTTTGTGGGCCTTCGGCCTCCGGACCGGCCCCCTGTCCCGGCAGTCTACCCCCAGGCGGCGCCCCCCGCCAGCCGTTTTCGCCCTTCCGCCCCAACCGGTCCGACCCCCATCCACTGGCCGCCGGCGGCAGCCCTCGACTGCAGTGAGCGACAGCGGCCTGGGCGCCGCGGGCCTGCCGCACCCCGGAGAAGGCCATGAGTCACGCCTTGCTCCCGGCCCTGTACCTCCTCGCCCTCCCGCTCGCGGTCGCCGAGAAGCCGGACCAGGAGCTGATTCAGGGCGAGTGGATCCTCGCCTCCGTGGAGGCCGACGGCAAGGAGCTAACGGACCCTGCGCCTACATGAAGAACGTCAAACTGACGTTTCGGGGCGACGCCCTGCTCCGGGGCGTCGCCAGAGAGGATGACGAGGCCAAGGGCACGTTCACGCTCGACCAGGACAAGAAGCCCGCGACCATCGACGCCGTCAAGGCCAATGGCGAATCATTCGACGCCTGTTACCCAAAACGTCCTGTCGGACATCTGTAACAACGACCGTATTCTGGGACGCCGCTGACAAGGATCATGTCTTTCGCAGCCTGCGGCGGTGGCAGCGACGTGATGGCGACCGACGCGCGTATACCAATGTGCGCAACCTGCTGCGGTCCGAAGCACCGCTTTCGCGGAGCGAGGCGCGACTCACGTTCCATTTCGCGCGTCGCCATCAGCTGGGGCTGCGGGCGGCGCATGCAGCGCGGCCAACCGCTGCGCGTAGGCCCGTCGCACTCGCTCCAGATCCCGCCGCGCCAATCGCGCCTTCACCGCCGACTTCAACTCGCCGCCGAGGTGTTCTGGAGCCAATCCAGGCGATATCTAGCGGTTCCGCAAGCCGCCCAAGACCAGCCGACTCGCCGCCGATGCGTTCTGACGCCGACTCAGACCTTGTTCAGCGGGGCCAAGGCAGTGCCTGGAGCAGGTGGAAGCTTCAACCAGGATCGCCCACGCCTCCCGGCGCCTTGACCAGCCGGATGCCCGGCGGCCGAAGGCCTCTACCGCTCAGCATGCTACTGGCCGCGGTCTGGTTTGAACGGCTGAGCGCCGCCCCGTTCAGACACCGGAGGGCGGCGGCGTCACGAACACCTGGCCGTAGTTGGCGGGGATGGTCGCCGCATGCACGTCCCCGGCGTTCACCACCGTCAGGTCCAGGTGCGACGCCCGCACGTCGTCGTCGAGCATCTCCCGGTAGACCCCGGCGACCGGGAACGGGACCGACAGCGTGCGCTCCACATCGGAGAAGTTCAGGAACACCACGGCGGCCTCCTCCGGCGCCGCCCCGGACGCCGGCGCGCGACGGCTGTAGGCGATCGCCCTCCCAGTCAGGTCGGAATTCTGGTTGTAGTAAAAGGTCTGCCGGCCGCGCAGCGCCCGGCAAGCGCGGCGGAGCCGGCCCAGCCGGCGGTACACCCGGATCAGCGCCTGTCCCTGGTCGTCGTAGAAGTACTCCCAGTGCATGCTCCGCCGCACCTGAATCCGTGAACTGCCGCTCCCCGTCAGCACGTAGTTCTCCGCGAACTCCTGCCCCTGCCACAGCATCGGAATTCCCTGACAGGTGTAAAGCGCGATCGCGTAAGGCTGCAGCCGGAAGTACTGGCCCCGGTCCCCCAGCGGGAAGTCCCCGGCGTTGGCCGCCGCCAGGCCGAAGTTGGACACGAAGCAGCTGTGGTCGTGGCTGTCGATGTACTGAAACGGCGCCGTCGGCCCCGGCACGCCGTTGAAGTCCCGCGAGTCGGGGTAGCCCACGAAAGGCGGGTCGAGCAGGTGCGCGAAGACGTCGTCCACGTAGCTCCACTGGGCCATGTCCGCCGCCTTGTTCAGCAGGTTGTCCTGCCAGGTGCAGTTGGAGTACGTTTGCTGCAGGATGATCTCCGGGTGGGCGTCGATGAACTCGGCGCACTGGATGATCCGCCGGTAGCCGGCCGCATCCGCAAAGCGGGGGATCGTCAGGGAGTCCTGGTAGGTCTGGTAAACGACGTCCGCGTAATCCGGCCCTGTCGGGCCGCTGTAGTACCCCTTGGCGTCGTCGTAGCGAAACCCGTCGACGTGGTATTCCTCCAGCCAGTGCCGGTTCGCGGTGCGGAAGTAGTCCTGCGTGAACGGGCAGCCCTGGAACGTCACGACGGGGCCGAACGGCCCGTTGGGGAAGTCGCCCATCGGCCCGGTCTCGCCGCTGTCGGCGTACACGCGGCAGTAGGCGAAGTCGGCGCTGACGTGCTGGTAGACCACGTCGAGGATGACCGCCATGCCGCGCGCGTGGCAGGCGTCGACCAGGCGTTTCAGGCCCGCTGGGCCGCCCCAGCGGGCCTCGGGAGCGAAGAAGTGCAGCGGCCCGTAGCCCCAGTCGAAGATCATCGGCGCGTCGGTGACGGGCATGAGTTCGAGGCAGTTGACGCCCAGGCCCTCCAGATAGTCCAGGCGCGCCGCGACGCCGTCGAAGGTGGAGTTGAATTCCTCGACCTGCAGCTCGTAGACGACTAGGTCGTCCAGAGGCGGGGTGCGGTAGGCCGCGTCGGTGAAGGGGAACGCGGGCGCCGGATGGGCCGGGTCGTCCAGCCGGAAGGCGGCCAGCTTGGCGGGGCCGGCCTCTCGGGCGAATGGGTCGGTGAAGAGGGAAGTCACGACGCGCTGGCCGGCCCCCTGCTGCTGCACGGCAGCGGCAGCCGCGCTGGGTCGGGCGGCAGGTAGGGAAGTCACGACGCGCTGGCCGGCCCCCTGCTGCTGCAGCAGGCGGTATCGGTACAGGTAACGGCCAGGCGCGCCGAAATGCCCGGCCCCGCCCGCTTGCGACGGCACGTTGACGGTCGCGGACCACCGGCCCAGCGTGTGGTTGGGGTCGAAGGTCAATGGGAAGTCGCGGGGCGGAATCTCAGGGGTGAACTGGTCGGCGTCGTGGATGACGCGGACGACGACGGTGTAGCCTTTGGCGGCGGTGATCTGGGGCAGGTAGACGCCGAAGCGGACGTTGCCGGCGCCGTCGACGTGGGCGCCGACCTCGTTGAGGTCGATCACGGGTGCGGCCTCCAGGCGCAGGCGTCGGCTCGGAGGCATGACACACTCAGTTCGTCCGGGCGGCGACGGCCATCGCCGGAGGCAACATAGGCGTCGCACGCGGCTGCGGCCAGAAGCGGTATCGCCCACATGCGCCCACGTCGCGTCCTGCTGCCGGACTCGACGAAAGTCGGCCCACTAACGACGTGAGCGCCTCGTGGGGCTTCGTGGGCGATCAGCGGGCGGCCTGGGGCCGCCCCACGGCTTGTGCCGCCGGCGATGGGCGCCTATGGTGGCGCTTGAGTGCCGCCGCACGGGAGCTGTCTTCCTCGGCTCCTTCACGGTCCCGGCTTGTCCGCCGCCGTCGGCGTAGCGTCCCAGACCTCGAAGGCGTCGCCCTGGCTCGGCGGGAACTGGTTGAACAGGAACAGGCGGCGGCCGTCGGACTGGAACCGCAACTGGCCGCCGCCTCCGTACCCCGCGGGGACGCTTATCCGCAGCACCGGCAGGCCCGCCGCTGCATCCCATACCGTCACACCGCCGTGGTCGCCCTCCGCATCGTGCTGCCAGCGGAACGAGGCGAGCCGAGAGCCGTCGGGGTTGAAGGCGAGGTCCTGAACCAATCTCTGGCCTTTTGCGCTCATCAACTCGCGGCCATCGGCGACGTTCCACACCTTCACCTCGTCGAACACCCCCCAGACAGGGCCAACCGCCGCAGCTAGCCGCCCGCCGTCCGCGCTGAGGGCCAACGGCCCAACATCGCCGCCGGGGTCCCTAACCGCAAAGACCTCCCGCGCGGCGTCCACATCCCACACGTGCACGCGGCGCTCACCGGTCCAGGCCAGCCGCGAGCCGTCCGTGTTGAACGAAGGGAACAGGGACAGGGACCACGGCTCCGGTACGTCCAGCAGCTGCTTGCCCGAGGCCGCGTCCAAGACCCGCATCCGCCCGGCGGTCACCCAGGCGACGCGGGCGCCCTGGGGGCTGACGGCCAGGCCGCTTATAATGTCGCCGCTGTCCGCCGTCAGCAGTTCCTTGCCGCTTGCGGCATCCCACACCTTCAACACAAGATGCGGCTTGTCCACTGTTGTGTCCGGCGCTATGTAATCGGCCGCGAGAAGCGTCGCGTCCTTGTTGAAAACGAGGTGCTGGACCTTGTTCATTGGGAATGGGGTCTTCAGGAGGACAAAGGCGCCGCCGTGCTCATCCCAGGCGCGGAGTTCTAGCGACCTTTTGTCTCCGTCCTCGATCAGGAAGGCGCGCGCTAACCGCAGGCCCTGCGGCGTAAATGCGGCGGCCAGCGGCGAATAGTTGCTGCTCCCGTTCAGGTCGGCCGGCTGAGCCCGCGCCGTCGGCGCGGACCATTCCTTCACCGTCCCTTCTCGGCCCGCCGTCAACAGACGCCCGTCGCCAGTGAATGCCACGGCCGGCGTTGCGACGTGTCCCCTCGCGGTGTATCGGACGACGCCGGTGCCTGGGTCCCACACGCGAACCAGCGACCCGCTCACGGGACAGGTCAGGCTCCGGCCGTCCGCGCTGAAAGCGGGCGGCTGGAGGCTGATTTCCTTCGCCTTCACAACCCCTTCCATGGTGCGGACTTCGCCGGCCTTGGCGATCTCATGAACCGTCAGCACATCATCCTTCTGGCCCTGCCACACAACGGCCAGTCGCTTTCCGTCAGGGCTGAACGCGACGCCGTTGGGCAGTGAGCCTAGCCAGGGCGGAGGAGGCGGTGGCGGCGGGGCGCCATCATGGCTCGCCATGGGTCCGGTCACGACCGTCCCCCTTTTCGGGATCGTGAGCAGTTCCTGCCGCGTCGCCGTGTCCCATATCTGCACCAGGTTCTTTTGATCTGGAATTCCTTCGGTCCCCCCCTCCTTGGACAGCGCGAGGGCGATGCGGCCGCCGTCGGGGCTGAAGGCCAGCTCCCGCGGCGTGCCGGGCGCGGACAGCGAGTAGGCCTCCTTTCCAGCGTCCGCGTCCCACACGCGGACATTTCCCGAGGGCGGCTGGCCAGGCGCCTGCGGAGCGATGAACGCCAGCAGCTTGCCCTGGGGGCCGAACGCCAAAGCGTCAAACCGGCCGCCGCCTCGGTCCAGCGAGATATGACACAATTCATCGCTCTTGTGCACGTCCCAGACGTGGATATCCAGGTGCAGCACATCCGGAATGCGATAAAGCAACACCTCCGTCGGGTTCACGAGCCGGCCGAAAGAGAGTCGACTCAGCGCAATGCGGCCGCCGTCCGGACTGAACGCGATCCGCGCTCGCGGTGCATTCAGGCCTTCGCCGTAGTCGGGGATGGTCAGCAGCGTCCGCCGCGCCGCGCCCGTGGCCGTGTCCCAGAGGCGAACTTCGCCGCGGCCCTCCACGCGAACAACCGCGGCGATGAACTTGCCGCCGGGGCTGAACGTGGTGGGGCTCAGCAATTCGTGGGAGACACCGGCCAGCGCGACGCTGCGCATCTCGCCGTGCCTTTGGCGGTTCCAGTAGTACCACTCGAAGCCGCGCGGGTCGCCCACATGCCGCCCGTTGACCTGCCTTTCGAGCAGCTGGTCGAATGAGGCCAGGTCGTCCGCTTCCCAGGCGGCCGGGATCGACTCCAGGTCCGCGTCATAGAGGGCCTGCTCAACACCCTTCGCAAGGATTTCGACCTGAGTTTTGCGCTCGTTCGCCAGCCGGGCGTTTTCATCCGAATTCGCCTTGGCCTTCAGCGCGTAGGTCGTGGCGTCCAGGGCCTTGCCCTCCGCCCGCCATGCCACGAGCGCGAGGCAGACGCTCACGATCGTTTCCACGACCAGCGCCGCCGCGACCAGCGCCGCCGTCGTCAGCACCACGCGGTTCCGCCGCGCCATCTTGACGAAACGATACAGCGCCGACGGCGGGCACGCCTCCACCGCCTCCTCGCCCAGGTAGCGCCGTACGTCCGCCGCGAAGGCGCTGGCCGTCTCGTAGCGCCGATTGCGGTCCTTCTCCAGCGCCTTCATCACAATCCAATCCAGATCGCCTTTCACCAAGGCCGACAACTTCTTCGGCTCCGTCTTCCGCCGGGCCGACACCGCCGACAGCCCGTCCCCCAGCGTGCTCAGCTTCGGTGGCTCTTCCTCCCGGAGAATGCGGCGAACCTCGTCGAGCGCCGCCTTCTGCAGCCGCTGCCCGTCGAAAGGCGTCGTCCCAGTCAGCAGCTCGAACAGCAGTACGCCCAGGGCGTAGACGTCGCAGCGCGTGTCCACGTCGAGTCCGGCCATCTCCGCCTGCTCGGGGCTCATGTAGAGCGGCGTGCCGATCATCTGCGCGAAGCGGGTGTAGACGGTCTTGTCCGTGAGGCTCTGGCCGACGGCCTTGGCCACGCCGAAGTCGATGACCTTCACCACCGGCGCGCCGTCGTGCAGCGTGACCAGCACGTTGGACGGCTTGATGTCGCGGTGGATGACGCCCTTGGAGTGGGCGTGCTGCACGGCCTGGCAGACGGCCGTGAACAGCTCCAGCTGCTCGCGCGGCGTGAGCTGATTGCGGTCGCAGAAATCGGTGATGGGGACGCCCTTGACCAGCTCCATGACGAAGTACGGACGGCCGGATTCGGTGGCGCCGGCGTCGAGAACCTTGGCGATGTTGGGGTGATCCATGAGGGCGAGGGCCTGGCGTTCGGCCTCGAAGCGGGCGATGACGTCGTGCGTGTCCATGCCCGGCTTGACGACCTTCAGCGCCACCTTGCGGCGGACGGGGTGCTGCTGCTCGGCGACGAAGACGAGGCCCATGCCGCCTGCGCCGATCTGTTCCATCAGCTTGTAGGGGCCGATCACCGTGCCGGGGCGCTCTGTGACGACCGGCTCGTCGGTGGTCGGGACGGGGCCGAAGCATGGGCGCTGGAGGAAGGCGCCGGCTTTGGGGTGGGCGCTGAGCAAGTTTTCGACGTGCCGGCGCAGCGGTGCGTCTTGGCCGCAGGCCTGGTCGAGGTAGGCGGCGCGTTCCTCGGCTGAAACTTTCTCTAAAGCGGCGAAGAAGATGGACTCGACGGCGGAGAGATTGTCCATGAGAAGGCTCCTCGGTACAGGAATCCGGGAGACAGTGCGACGAAACCGTCCGAAACCCCTCACGGCGTCCGCGATTTATTCACTCGCTGGACAACTCGGCGTACAGCCAGGTCCGCGCAAACGTCCAGTAACGCTCCGCCGTGGCCAGCGAGATTCCCAGCGCCTCGGCCGCTTCGGGCATGGTGAGGCCGGCGAAGAAGCGCAACTTGACCAATTCGGCGCGGACCGGGGTGAGAGCGGCGAGCCGGCCGAGCGCCTCATCGAGGGCGAGAAGATCGTCGGAGCGCGATTGCGCCAGACCGCAGGCCTCGTCGAGGTCGATGCGCTGGCGGCCGGCGCCGTGGCGGATGCGTCTCCGTCGGCGAGCCTTCTCGACCAGGATGCGGCGCATCGCCTCGGCGGCAGCGGCGAAGAAGTGGCGCCGGCCGTTCCACGGTCGATCCGGCTCGCCGCCCACCAGCCGGAGATACGCTTCGTGGACCAGGGCGGTGGCTTGGAGCGTCAGACCGGGCGCCTCGCGGGTCAGCCGCTGCGCCGCTAGCCGGCGCAGCTCCTCGTATACCAGGGGCAGCAACTGGGCGGCGGCGTGCACGTCTCCTTGCCCTATGGCGTTCAGAATGCGGGTGACCTCGCTCATGCGGTCCACGATAACCGACGGAATGGGACCCGGCAAACGATAAAGAGGACCACGGGAGAACCAGGGACGGCTGTGGTCGGCCGCCCCGCTGCCCCCTCCGAGTCTAGGTTCTTGCTTGCCGGGCAGGGCTGTGGAATTGGACCCGGCGGCCCACGTTCGCCCACGCCGCGACGGGCCGGGCGCGCGTGCCCCAACGAGACGAGGCCCCGCGCCGCGGGGCCTCGTGGGCGATCTGCGGGCGGCCGGGGCGGCGGCTCACGACCCGTTCCTCTCCTGATCGGCCACCGGGGCGCCGGTCGGCGCCTGTAGCCTGGCCAGCCGACTCGCATACGCCCGCCGAACCCACTCCAGATCCTTCGCCGTCAACCGCGCCTTCACCGGCGGCTTCAGCTGCCCGCCGATCCGCTGCAACTCCGCCAGCGTCTCCGCCAGCCCGAACCGGCCTGTGTACTCGCCGGTCATCTCCGCCGACCGCCGGCCGCGGTCCGCCTCCTGCCGGGCCAGCGCTTCGGCGTCTTGCACCCCCACCTCGTCGTCCGTCGGGGGCGACGCCGTTGTCTGTTCCCCGGAGCGTGGTTGAGCTGTCGATAAATGAACAGCGGTGAGGTGAGCGGGGGATGGATCAAGGACAAGGCCGCGCACGGCTTCGAGGCTGCACCGCAACGCACAGCAAAACGCAGTGGTTCCGCCGAGGAGCTGGCGAGGGCCTGAATATACAGGCGCGGGTAGGAGGCCGGGCGACGGAGCGGCGGTCGATGCAGACCGGAGAGCGCAACGCCGAGAGCCGATTTGCCCAGAGCGCGTCGGCCCTCCGCGCGCTGCGGATTTCGGCATGCGCGCAGGTCGGTGTGATCGAAGCACGCAATCATCCGTGCGAACCGGCGGCAAACACGAATCCGAACTCCCCGCTGCCAATGGCCACGGGTGGCAGAGGGGGCCGATGTCATGCCGGCCGCCCAAACCGCTTGAAGCGGTATGCCTGCTTCCGGCCGGTGAGCAAGCAGACGGGGGTCGCCAGAGAGCTGCAGCCCGGTTGCGGTAAAAGTTCCCCGTCGGCTCGCGCGGGGCCTCGTCGGCCACTTTAGGGCCGAATCGCTTTTCCGAGCCCCTCGTCGGGTACAATCCCGGACCCGAGATCGAATCGCGTGCCAGTCGGTAGGCGCAAATCCGGATTGAGATCGAATTTCGTGCCGGTCGGCGGTTTCGCCGGAGCGACCGACATGGGTAGGTTCGTCACGCGACTGAACACAATGAACCACCCGCCGTCGCGCTGGGCCCAACAGGTCACGAACCGCTGATGAACCCGGCTGATTTCGGCGCCTTCTTGGTTGAGGCCGCGAAACTTGGCATCGTTGGTCATGACCGCGGCGTGTTCGTTGATGCGGAATACCTGCGGCGCCATCGTCCGCTGAAAATCCGCGATCCGGTAGGCGCTATGCATCTCCAGGAGCGTCGCCTTGGTCCAGTGAAACCCAGCGCCGGTGTCGTCGAGACCTTCGAAGTCGTCCGCGAGGATCTTCCCAGTCGTCGCCGCATCGCCCCGTGCGGCTGCTTCCCAAAAGTGCTGGTCCAGCAACAGCAGGGTGTCCTTGAAGGTCTCCCCCGCCCGCTCGGCCCGCAACTCCGCGGGCCGAGCGGGCGCGGCCGGGCAAAAGTTGACTGCGCCTACCAGGGCCGCCACTAACCCGAGCATCAAACATGTTCCCAGGGTTGCTTTCAATCGGGTCATCATCATGGCTCGGAGCACTCCTTTCGTCAGGTCAGCCACCCGTGGGGGGATGCCGTCCACAACCACGGTGCCGGGAACGACTTGGATCGCGCTGCGCATCGTGGCCGACACGACGGCACTGGGCGCGGCTGGTGCAGTCAACGCCAGCGCCCCGCCCCCCAGGCCAGCCCTGTGGCTGGTCAGTCGGCGGCCCAGCAGCGCCCGGGCCCGGACCAACCGGCCCGCGACCGTGCCCTCCGGCACACCGAGGAGATGCGCCGCCTCCCGCCGCGTCTTTCCTTGCAGGTCGCAAAGCACGAGGAGGACCCGGTACTTCTCGGGCAACCGATCCAGCTCCGCATCGAGCAACCCATGCAGCTCGTCCCGCGCTTGTCCATTTCTCGCCTCGGGTTCGGGAGCGCTCGCGAGTGGTTTTTCCCGGCTTCCGCGGATGGCAGCCGACGCGCTCGCTTTCAAGGCAGTGCGGCGTGCCACGCCGTGCAACCAGCCGGCCAGCAATGCGCGGCTTTGGATAGAGGCGGCTTTGCGGATGAGGACGAGAAACGTCGCCTGGAACGCATCCTCGGCATCCTCATACCGGCGTACAACCCGGCGGCAAACTCCCCATACCATTGGTCCATGCCGGCGCACAAGGATCCCAAAGGCCGCCTCGTCGCGCAGCCGAACAAAGCGATCCAGCAACTGGGCATCGCCCTGATCCACTGCACCCGGCGGGGCCAGAGCCACCCGCAAGCGCTGCACAAAGGCTGCGATCCGATCGCCCGGCATGATGATTTCTCGGAGCGGACGGTCCAGGAGGCTTCCCATAATATACTGCCGAAGAACTCGGCTTTTGATACGCGTTCTTCTCCTCAAGCCAGAAAACAACCGGATTGCCGTTGTCGGCCAGTGGCGTGCCCAGCCTACAACTCAGCCGACCCTGCGCTCAGGGAGTTTGCGCGCGGCGGTCCGAACGCCGAAGCAATGTCGGCGAAGTGGTCAGACGTGCCCACGCTTGGCGGCTCATGTTGCTTCGGAATCCTGGCGGTGCCGGCGAGTGGCGCGTCCGGCTGGCCGCCATGACGTTCTAAATCATAAAGCGGCGCGGGACGAGCCAGGCACAATCCTGGCGGTTCCGCCCATCGTTCGCACCAGCCCATCAGGTACTTCGAAAGAGCTGACCCGCCCCTTCCACGGCACGGGCCGAATCGCCCGCCGGTTCCGCAGCGCCCAGCACCACGGCCCCACGGCGAACGGGTCGCCTGCGACCTCGGCCAGCGGCGCGCCAGACCGTGAGCCGGTTCGACGACCGGCCCACGATGGTCGGGACTCCAATGCTAATCCGCCGTGCTGGGACGCGAGGAGCAGTCCGCGTCGCATCCATCGTGCGCGACGCGGGCCGCCGTCGTCGGCCTCGGCCGGCCGGTCAAGGCTTGCTTGGGCGGGCGTCCTTGAGCTTCTTAAGA
>DATKHW010000789.1:0-2432 GCA_035546275.1 Gemmataceae bacterium | reverse complement strand
CGGCTTGCCTTCGCCGTCTCGGATCACGGCCGGCGGCAGCGGGCCCGTAGTGCCGCAGGAGTTCCACAGATCGATCAAAATGAATTGTAAGCCCCTGCCGTCATAGTTGCGTTCTTGTGCGACACGCTGCTGGCGTGCGATTTTGACCACGCCGCCCCCAGCCATGCAGGCGGCGATAACGACTATTAGGATGAAAAGGAGACGTTTCATGGCCGAGAGCCTCCCTTCACCCCGATCCGTTTCCTCGGTTCCAACCAGAGATTCGGGAACGAGAAAGGCGCCTACCTCATCCCAGCTTACGCCTCAACCAATAGCCCGGCCGTCGCCGTTGATCCGCCACGGCGGCCAGCCAAATCCGGTCCGTCATATCGATGTAATACACGCTGTACGGAAACCGCCGGAGCGGGCAGCCGCGCACCTCATCGACCTCGATCGCATACAGGTGCGGATTGGCCGTCAGCCGGGCCAACGCCGCCTCAAACTCCAGGCGGAACTCCCGGCCCAGGCCCGGACGACGCCCCTCGTAGTGGGCTGCGGCGGCCTCCAACTCCGCCTCGGCCTCCGCGTGGATCACTACCGGCTTCACGGGTACAGCTCCCGCAGACGGGTCAGCACCTGCTCGACCGGCTTGCCAACAGCCTCGCCAGAACGGATGTCCTCGGCGCGGCGGACTAACTCCTCGCGCCACGCCTCGGCCGCGCCTTCCTCGGCCGGGTCCAGCGTGTCGAGCAGGTAGTGCGCCAGTTCGGCCCGCTCCGGCAGCGGCAGGAGGGCGGCGGCGGCTTTCAACTCGGTCAGCGACGGGCTCATGGATCCGGTCCTCTTCGGGGACGCCTCATTTTACCGCGGCGGCGGCGAAGCAAGAAGGCGCGATCTCAATACGCCCGCGCAATCGCCTGCGCCGTGCTCGGCAGGATCGGCGACGGCCGGCCCAGCACGTCCTCGACCATGCCGTTCGGGTCCAGCCCGAGGTTGTTGTAGACCGTCGCCAGCACGTCGAGGTAGTGGATCGGCGTGTCCTTCGCCTCGGCCGCCGTCGCGTCGGTCGAGCCGATCACCTGGCCGACCTTCATGCCGCCGCCGGCCATCAGCACGCCGTTGACGCGCGACCAGTGGTCGCGGCCGGCGTCCTTGTTGATCTTCGGCGTCCGGCCGAACTCGCCCCACACCACCACCGTCACGTCGCGGTCCAAACCCCGCTCGTACACGTCCTCCACCAGGGCCGAGATTCCCCGGTCGAACAGCGGCAAATGCTCCTTGAGGTAGCGGAAATTGCCGCCGTGCGTGTCCCAGAAGCCGTAGGCCACCGTCACGCAGCGCGCCCCGGCCTCAACCAGCCGGCGGGCCATGAGCAGCTGGTCGTTCCACTGCGGGGCGCCGTCGCCGAGGTGCGTCGGCGAGCCGCGGCCGTAGCGCTCGCGCACGCCGTCCGGCTCGCGCGTCACGTCCAGGGCGTCCACCAGCTTCGGCGTGGTCAGCACGTCGAAGGCGCGCTGATAGTAGACGTCGATGCCGCTGCGGTCGGCGTCGCGCCGGCCGGCGTCGAGCTGATCGAGCAGCCGCCGGCGGTCGCCGAGCTGATCGACGGTCATGCCTTGCAGCTTCATGGCGGCAAGGTCGGAGCCGTCCAGCCGCACGGGGGCGGCGGCGCGGCCGAGCCGACCGGGGCCGGGGCTGTTGTACGGCTTGTGCTGCATCACGGGGAACAGGTCCACGAACGGCGGGATGAGCGGATCGACGGCCCCCTGCGCTTTCGCAATCACCGATCCGAAATGCGGCTTGTCGCCGCGCTTCGTCTCGTTCATGTCGTAGCCGACGCA
The DNA here is from genome assembly GCA_035546275.1 of Gemmataceae bacterium. GTDB lineage: Bacteria > Planctomycetota > Planctomycetia > Gemmatales > Gemmataceae > UBA4732. The sequence continues at coordinate 612 of DATKHW010000789.1, read as the reverse complement.
GCTCTGGAAGCTGCTGTGCTCGTCCTTCAGGCCGACCAGCGATCGCACAACGAGCCATTTATCTGCGGAAGCGGCGAGGCGCGGCAGGTGCTCGCCGACCTGGACGCCGGGGATGCGGGTGGGAATCGGCTTGAACTCGCCGCGCACCTCGGCGGGGGCGTTCGGCTTGAGGTCGAACGTGTCCTGGTGGGCGAGGCCGCCGGACAGGTAGACCATGATGACGGAGCGGTGCGACCGCTTGCCGGCGCGGTCCTCGGCGCGGAGAAGGGCGGGCAGGGTCAGGCCGCCGACCGCGAGGCCGCCGACCTGGAGGAAGGAGCGGCGCGACAGGCCGTCGCAGAAGCGCCGCCGGGGTCCGAAAATGCGGAGCATGAGGATGAGGCTCCTGTCGGGGTGGGAAGGCGAGCACGCGATCAGTGTACTTGCCGAAGCGGTCCGACGCCAGCAGAAGGAGTCCGATAGACGCTCCGGGCGATACAATGGCGGGACAAGATGAACCCCCGCGTTGAAGGCGGTGCGGCCGAGGAAGAACTGGCTGCGCGCTCGGCGGCCGAAGCAACCAGCATCAGCGAGGCCGAAGACCGCATGACCGAATTTACTTACCCGCAAATC
>DATKHW010000788.1:0-3494 GCA_035546275.1 Gemmataceae bacterium | reverse complement strand
GCAGCTGACGGCCGAGGTGTGGCCGGACAGCGTCTGCTCCGGGGCGTACGTGTCGGCGTTCCAGATCTTGATGGTGTGGTCGCCGCTGCCCGAGGCGATGTGCTTGCCGTCGATGCTCCAGGCGACGCTGCCGACCACGGCTTGGTGGCCGGGGATCGACTTCAGCTCCATGCCCTTTTCCGTATCCCAAATCTTGATGAGCCAGTCGGCGCCGCCGGAGACGATGCGTTTGCCGTCGGGGCTGAAGGCGGCGGCGGTGACGGCGCGCGTGTGGCCGGCGAAGGTGCGGACCTCGGCGCCGGTCTTGGCGTCCCACAGCTTGAGCGTCTTGTCGCCGCTGCACGAGAGGATGTATTTGCCGTCGGGGCTGTAAATGGCGGCGGTCACGGGGGCCGTGTGGCCGGTCAGCGATCGCGGCGGCTTCGTCCCCGTCGCGTCCCAGATGCGGACCAGCTTGTCGGCCCCGGCGGAGACGACCTGCGAGCCGTCGGGGCTGAACGCGGCCGACCAGACGGCGCCGTCGTGGCTGCCGAGGTCGCGCGACTGATCGACGAGGCCGGGGTCCCAGATCCGCACCGTCTGATCGGCGCTGGCGGAGGCGAGCCGGCCGTCGGAGCTGAAGGCGAGGGCGGCGATGGGGCCGGCGTGGCCTTGCAGGATGCGGAAGGTCTGACCGTTGGCGACGTCCCAGAGGCGAATGGTCCGGTCGTCGCCGGCCGTGGCCAGCACCTTGCCGTCGGGGCTGAACGCCAGGCACAGGACGCGGCTGGTATGCCCCTCGAACGACTGCCGTTCGGCGCCGTCGGCCCAGCTGATGAGCCGGGCCGTGTTGGGGTCGCCGCCGCAGATCGCCACAGCCGTGGGGTCGGCCCCGAAGGCGACGGCGTCGATGGACCCTCGATCCTGGGCGGCGCCGTTCGCCATCTTGATCGGCTGGATGGCCGCGACCGAGCCGTCCTCGGCCTTCCAGATGCGCAGGGAGCGATCGGCGTCCACGGACGCGAGAAATTGGCTGTCGCGGCTCCAGGCGAGGCTCTTGACGGGGGCGTTATGGCCTAACGGGTCGGACTTCGGCGTCTCCGCCTTGGACGACAGGTCGTAGAAGCGGATGCGATGGTCCGTCCCGCCGGCGCCGGTCGCCAGATATTTGCCATCCGGACTGTAGGCGAGGCACGACACGAAATCGGCGTGGCCGGTCAGCGCCCGCACGTCCTTGCCGGTGTCGGCGTCCCAGATGCGGACCGTCTTGTCCCCGCCGCCGGAGGCGACGTACTTGCCGTCGGGGCTGAAGGCGACGGCCCAGACCTTGTCGGCATGGCCGGTGCAGCGCGTGAGGGCGCGGCCCGTGTCGGCGTCCCAGACGACGACGGCGCCGTCGTCCACGCTGGCGGAGACGAGGCGTCGGCCGTCGGGGCTGAAGGCGACGGCCTGGACCGGATGGGCGTGGCGGAGCCGGCCGTCGCCGAAGAGGCGGACGACGTGCTCGGGCAGGCCGGCGGGGAGGCCGGGCAGGCGCCAGCGCGCCTTGCGGAAATCGTCGGCCGCCTCGACGAACCGGCCGGCCGCCAGGGCGTCGTCGCCGCGCTTGGCGAGCGCGTCGGCCTGTTGAAACCAATCGGGAGAGAATTTCTTCGTGAGACCCTGGGCGTCGGCGTCGGCGCGTTCCGCTCGGAACTTCGCTTGCAGTTGCTTGACCGTCTCCGCCGTGTTGGGCGCCCCCTCACCCCTACCCCTCTCCCCATCCGATGGGGCGAGGGGTAGGGGTGAGGGGGCGGCCGCGGCGCCGAAACCAGCCGCCGCGAGGGCGCCCAGGAGCGGAACGAGTTTCCAGGCGGACAACGCCTTCGCCGTCGTCTTCATTATCGTGTCCCCGCACGGAGGTCGGTTCACCGGATGCACGATGGAGTATAGGAGGCGGGTCGCGCGCACCGCAAGCGGTTTCCGAATAGGAGCCCGCAGCGTTATGAGCCCGCAGCGCCAGCAAGGGATTCCTATGAGCCCGCAGCGCCAGCAAGGGATTCCCTTGCTGGCGCTGCGGGCTCATAGCTACCATACAAACCTTCGCCCTCCTTCCCTGTCCCGGTGCGGTAGCGGATGATGTCCAACGGGGTGGTGCAAAAACCGCCGCGGATCCTGGTCCTGTCCGCCTCGGTCGGCGCCGGGCACATGCGCGCCGCCGAGGCCGTCGAGCTGGCCCTGCGCGAGACGGCGCCCGACGCCTTCGTCCGCAACCTCGACGTGCTGGAGATGACCAACCACACGTTCCGCCGCATCTATAGCCGCGCCTATCTCGGTCTGATGAACCGCGCCCCGCACATTCACGGATACTTTTACGATCTCTTCGACCGCCCCGTCCGCGCTCCCATTACGCCTACCGACCGTCTTCGCATCGTCGTGGAGCGGTTCAACCTGGGACGCTTCATCCGCTTCCTGCTCAGCGAGCCGTGGGACCTCGTCGTCAACACGCACTTCCTGCCCGCCGAGATCATCGCCTCGCTGCGCCGGCAGGGCAAACTCGACCTGCCGCAGGTCACCGTCACCACCGATTTCGACACGCATCGCATGTGGGTGCATTCGCCGTGCGAGCACTATTTCACGGCCACGGAGGAGGGAGCGCAGTACCTGCAATACTGCGGCGTGCCGGCCGAGGACGCGACGGTGACCGGCATCCCGATTCATCCGGTCTTCCGCGCGCCGAAGGACCGGGCGGCGTGCGCGGCCAAGCACGGCCTGGCGACGGATCGGCCGGTGGTGCTGCAAATGGCCGGCGGCTTCGGCGTGGTGGGGCCGATCGAGCCGATGCACGCGGCGCTGTTGCGGACAAAGCGGCCGATCGAGCTGGTGACGGCGGTGGGCCGCAACGCGGCGTTGCAGGCCCGGCTGGAGAAGATCCCGACGCCGCCGCGCCACCGCGCCCGCGTGCTGGCCTTCACGCGCGAAATCGACGAGTTCATGGCCGCGGCCGACCTGGTGGTGTCCAAGCCGGGCGGCCTGACCGTGGCGGAGACGCTGGCGCGGGGGACGGTTCTGGTGATGGTGCAGCCGGTGCCGGGACAGGAGAGCCGCAACAGCGACTATCTGCTGGAGAACGGCGCCGCGGTAAAGGCGAACAACCTGCCGCAGCTGGTGCACAAGGTGGAAGCGCTGCTGGCCGACGCCGATCGGCTGGCCCGGATGCGCGTCAGCAGCGCCCGCTTGTCCCGACCGAATGCGGCTTTCGACGTGGCGGAGCGGGCGATGCGGTTCATCCGAAAAGGCGAGCGGCCGGCGTGAGCCGACCGCAACGCCCTGAACTACCGATCCGGCTGCTTGGCCGATTGATCGAGGCTGTCAGGGTCAAGAGGGCATTTGGGTAGTTCGACTGTGGGCGTTATTCCTGTTGACGTACTCTCAGGGGTGGCAAGCGGTTGAGTGCTTTCCAACGGTAGAAGCGCGCCTCCTCAATCCGCCGTAAACGCCGGCTCGCGGTGCGACGCATGTACCCCGAACGTCTC
>DATKHW010000787.1:0-6327 GCA_035546275.1 Gemmataceae bacterium | reverse complement strand
GTCCGCGAATTCCTCCTGATGCGATACGAGCAGGATGCAGCGCATCTGACTGCGCAGGTTTTGCAGTTCCTGGATCATCACCTGCCGGCCGTGGCGGTCGAGACAGCCGAAGCCTTCGTCGATGATGACCGACTCGATCGGCCGGTGCTGCCGGCTGGCGTACTGGCCGATTCCCAGCGCCAGGCTCACCGCAACCCGGAACTTCTGGCTGCCCGACAGGAACGCCACGTTGATCGGCTTCTCGCCGGTCTGGCGGTTGTACGCCTCCAGCTCCAGCGCCTTGCCCGTGGCGCCGTCGCCCTCCGCCTCGCCGCTCAGCTTTAAATATAATTGCCCTGCTGAAAGTCTGTCAAGCACGGCGTTGGCGTGTTCCACCACTTGCCGCTCCGCCTGCCGCACCAGGTACAGCTGCAAGCGATCCTTGCCCAGCAGCTCGGCCAGCGTCTTTTGCACCGCCAGCTCGCCGTCTTTCTCACGGCATTCCGCCTCGATCCTGTCACGTTCACGGCGGTCGTGGTCGAGCTTGTCCTTGTGGCTGTGCGCCTTGCGCAGCTCCTCCTCACAGGCCTGATCCTGCGTTCGCGCCGCTCGCAGCAATTCCGTCAGCGCGCCCGGCTCCAGCCGCGACTCGGCGGGGAATGCATTGGCGCGCCCCTCCAATTCCTCCTTGCCGCAGCGCAATATGTCGCGCTGTAGCCGGGCTTGCTGCAGTTCCCGGCCGCGCGCTTCCGTCCCTGCTTCCTCCAGCCGTATCTTCTCGCCGCTCCAGCCGAAAATGTCGCTTGTGCCGACATGCTCCACTGCCGCCTGCCATGACGACGGCAACAGCGCCCGCGTTTTGGACAGCGTCTTTTGCGCTTCCTGCCGCACAAATTCCAGCTGTTTCAAGGCGGCGTCGCACTTATTCAACTCGGATTGCGATTGCTCGCGCTCGTTCGCCAACTGCTCCAGCTCCCTTTCAACCTGCTTCAGCTCCGATCGCCGGGCCGTCAGGCTCTTCTCCAGAGATTTTTCCTCCGCTTCCAGTCGGGCGTGTTCGCGGCGGACCTGTTGCGGGTCGTTCGGCAGCTCGTTGCGGAGGCGCGTCCATTCCTGGAGTTTGGCGGTCTCCTGCGTGGCCAGCGCGTGCCATTGGCCGCGGACCTGCTCCGCCTGCTCCAACAGCTGCCGCGCTGTGGACAAGCCGGCCGCCTCGCCGCGGAGCGAGGCCAGGTCCGAAGCCGCCGGGTAGGTCGTCGTCAGCCAATCGGCCGGCAGCGATGGGGCGATGCGCGTGCGGTAGGCCGGCGGCAACTCGCCGTATATTTGGCCGCATTCTTCCTGGAAACGCCCCGCTTCCGCCTGAGCCTGTTCCGCCTTCTCCTTGAGCGCCTGGTACTCGACGCGCAGGTCCTGCCGGGCGGTCTCCGCCTGGTCATGCTCCGTCCGCGCTCGCCGCTCATGCTGCTGCGCCGCCTGATGAGTGAGCGTCGCCTGCTTCAGCTTGGCCTCCGCCTCCTGGGCGGCGACGGTGCGCCGCCGCTTCTCCTCTTTGATATGGCCTTCCGTAAGCGACTGGCCGCAGTGCCGGCAAACCTTGGCGCCGTCCAGGTGCGTCAGGTCTTTCAGCGACTCGCGGGCCTGCTGCAGGACGGTCCGCGCTTCCACCGCCAGATCGGCGGCTTGACGCTGCGCTTCTTCCGCCTCCTGCAACCGCGCTCGGATCTTTTCCAGCTCCGCCTTGAGCTGAACGCCCTTCGTCTCCACCGCCTCGCGATCCCGTTGCGCCCTTCGGCCGCGCTCCAAGGCCTGCCGCGAATCGTCCCGTCGCGAGGCCAGCCGGTTCAGCAGGGGCACGGTCTGGGCCAACGCCGTCAGCCTCTCAAACGACTCCCGGGCGCAAGCCACCGCCGACGCGGGATCCTCCGGCAATCGTTTCTTCTCGCCGCGCAGCCGTTCCAGGTCGGCCTCATGGCGCTCGAATTCCTTGAGCTTTTCGAGCTGGCCGCCGCGCTGCCGCAGCAAAGCGGACGCGTCGCGCTGCCGAGCGACGTCGGCATCGAGAAGGCCCTGCGTCGAGGTTTTGCGGTCGCGGGCCAGCTTCAGCGCATGGTCGCGCCGCGTCAGCTCGTCGGCGAGCTTCTGACCCAGTTTGGTCAGCTCCTTGATCTTCTCCTCCGCCTTGTGGACCTCGTTCCGCTGCTCGGCGATGATCTGCATCCGCGGCAAGACCTCGCGCAGCTCGGTCAGCCGCGCCACGTCGCGCTCGATGTCGGCGGCCGTCTCCAGCAGCCGTTCCGCCTCCCGCCAGCGCCGCCGCGCCTCGTCCAGCCGGCCCTGCAATTCGACCCACTCGCGCGCCCGCGCCTCCAAGCCCAGCAGCCGTTCCACCTCGGCCCGCGCCGCGGTCCGCGCCCGTTCCGCCTCGTGGATGCGCCCGTCCGCTTCGGCCAGCGCCAGCGGCTCGACGACCGGCAGCGCCGTCAGGCGATTTTTCAGCCCCTTCAACTCCCCTTCTATCAGCTTGCGCTTCTCGTCCGCCGCCGCGTGCAGCTTCTCGTACCGCTCCAAGTCCACGATCCCGGCCAGCACCTCGCGGCGGCCTTCCGGCTTGGAGTCGAGGAGCTTCTCCGCCCGGCCCTGCAAAAGCAGCACCGACGACGTGAACGTCTCGTAGGTTAGGCCGACATGTTCGCCCACCCACGCATCGAACTCGCGCTTTTGACCTGTTTCCTCCACCGGCGCCCATCTGCCGCTGCCGTTGTCTCCGCCGTCGCGCCGGAGAATCTGCTGCGTACCCGTCGCGCCGCCGCGGGTGTTGCGGCGCAGCGTTCTCTTGGCCCGGTACTGCCGGCCGTCCAGCAAGAAGTCGAATTCGACCAGCAGGGCGTCGCTGTCCTTGTTGATGAGTTCGTGGGCGTGCTGGCCGCCGCCGCGGTGGTGGCCGAACAGGGCGTAGGTCACCGCATCGAAGATCGACGACTTGCCGGAGCCGTTGAGTCCGGACAGCATCCACAGCGTGGCGGCGCCGTCGAAGCGGATTTCCTGCTCGTCCTTGTAGCAGAGGAAACCTTTGAGCTGCACCCGTTGCGGAATCACGCCTGCACCTCTTTCAGCAGCATTTCCGCCCGCGCCAGGACGGCTTCGCGCACGGCGTCCTCATGATTGCACAATTCCTGCCGCAGATAGTCGCGCACGGTGTCCTCGAAGCTTTTGGTCCGCGACGCCTCGCCAAGCGTCAATGACCGCCCCAGCGCCCCGGACTCCGTCACCTCACGGTCGTACCAGCGCGGAAAAATCTCCTCCAGCCGCCGCAGCGTCTCCTCGCGATTGTCCACGCCGGCCGTGTATGTACAGCGAATGCGCGTCAGCGCTCGTTTCGCCTCCGGATAATCCTGTTCCAGCGTCGAAATCTGCGATTTCGGCGATACGATCTCTACATCATACATTGGCGTCGCATCGATCGGCAGGACGACTGGCTCGCCGCGCAGCCCTTCCGGGCCGACCTCAAACAGCACGACGCCCTTGTCGTCGTTCTTTTCGCCGAGGTCGAGCCGCTCGATGCTGCCGCAGTAGCGGATATGCGGCCGGCCGCCGAGCGACTGCGGCTTGTGGATGTGCCCCAGTGCGACATAGGCGTATTCGTCCAGCAGGCTCGTCTCCTCAAACAACATGTCTTCCTCCGCCGTGAGGCGGAAGCGCGTCGCCAGGTCGCTGCCCTGCATGGCGATGTGGGCGGCCAGCACCGTCGGCAGCTTCGGGCTGAAGCCGCGCGCCGTCCGCACGCCGCGCATCCATTCGGTGAAGGCTCGCATCAGATTGCGGTTCTTCTCGTCAAAGCCCTGGTACGCCTGGGCGGCTTCTTCGGTCAGATAGCGCGTCGGCGTTGGATACGGCATCAGCACGAACTGCACTCCCCCTCCGGTTCCGCGGTCGGGCAGCCGCAGCCAGGTGGGGCCGGTCGCCAGGTGCAGCCGGCCGGTCGGGACCAGCTCGCCGGGCCGTCCGCCGACGGGGGCGGCCAGGTGCATGGCGTGCCGCAGCGTCTGGCAGAAATTCTCCTTGTCGTGGTTGCCCGTCAGCGCGAGGATGGCTCCGCCGGCGGCGAGGAACTCGCCGAACGTCTCCTGCAAATGACGGATGGCGTCGCGCAGGCCTTCGGGCGGCGCCAATTCGCTGAACAGGTCGCCGGCGACGAGGAGAACGTCCACCTTTTCGGAGCGGCAATAGTCGGCCACGCGCTCGACGGCCCGGCGGATGTCGTCGGTGCGGTCCTGGCGGCCGAGTCGGTCGCCGAGGTGCCAGTCGGCGGTGTGCAGAATGCGCATGGGGAGAAGCTCCTTGCGGGCGCGGACCATCAGCGCCGCTCAACCATAATGCATTGTGGCATAGGTGGGCGGCGATGGGCAAACCCAGTAGCACGCCGCTAGCGACGGGCACTGCCTCAAGAGCGCTTCCAGCTGTACGCGCTGACGGCTCGCTTTCCACACAATCTGTCGCGGCAAGTTCCGTGGCAGTAGCGGCAGACCGAAGTGTATGATTGCCGCTGGGCATTGGATGCGGTGCGCGTCATTGTGTCGGGTCAGCTGCCGCGCGAGCCGCGCAACGCACCTTTGCACCTGTTCAGCGCCTCGCCGGAGTTGATCGCATTCGCCGGCGGCTCACGGACTTATTCGAGAGCTTGCACGCGGGGGTTTGGCCATGTCCTGCACGATGGAAGACTTCAACCGCCAGTACGTCAAGAAGCATTTCCCGCGGCCGACGCTGGAGGAGCAACGGGAGGTTCTGAAGTCGTTGCCGCCGGAACAGCGCCTGGAGGGACTATCGGAGGAGCAGATTCGCCAATACTTAAACCAGCTGCGCGCCAGTCGACATGCAGCGCCGCGCAAGCCACGGCGGAAGAAGTGACGCCGGTCGGGTTAGCAGCAGAAGAAAAAGGGATGCAGCGGATATTCCTAAACAGTTAACCCAAGATATATTCCATTTTTTCCTTCCCGCCTCGCGCTCCGCTTGGTCGGTCCAATGATGGCATCGTCGCGGACGCCACGACAATGACCCGCGCATGCTCCGGCAGCTTGACGACGGGATCGAGCGGCCGAAGGAAAATCGGTGTCAGCACCCCCATGCCGCATCGCGGCATGGGGGTGCTGACACCGGTTTTCCCGGCGCTCCGGAGACGCGGAGCAGCGGCGAGTGTACCATGCGGGAGGGGCGTCTGGGCAGGGGAAAAGGGAGGGGAAATATCTGCGGATGAGCGCCGGTGAAGGAAAGTCCGGACAAAACGATCGGCAGCGCTGGGCGGGGACCAGGCCATGATACAATGCGATGCGCCGCGGAGGCGGCTTACGGGGCGTCATCGAGACTGGGGGATCGGCCATGATCGCGAACGACCAGCAGCTGCAAGCGACACTGGAACGCATCGCCTGGTTCCAGCAGCAGGTCGCTCATTTGCGCAGGACCGAAACGAACCTTGTGAATTACCGTGCCGCCGTTACCGGATTCCTGGCGGAGATTGATCGCATGCAGCTGGAGGCGCGCGAGTACTTCTCGGTTCTTCCGGCCGCGGACGCGGGAGCCGCCGCCACAAACGGCGGCCGCGCAGTCGGGGTCCGATGAGTTCACGGCGCTTGGCGCGGCCGCAGCTGCTTAGCGGAAAGGCGGCGATGGATCCGATCCGGTTAATCCGAGACAAGTCGGAGCTGCGGGGCACCTGCTACTTCGAGCTGCTTCCCGGAGAATACCGGGAGCGATGCTGGAACGACAGCTCGGTGTTCCTAGCCGAGGAGGTGTTCGCGCTTATCGAGCCGGTCATTGCGCGCCACGAGCCACGGTTCGATCACTATGCGTTCGTGGGAACGTCTCGCAGTACGTGGGAGCGGATCATCGCCGATTTGGAGCGGGTCGCTGAGTTCGTGCGAACCGCTGAGAGCGTCGGCGAACTTCGTGGGCAGGTAGGATTTTTCTTCACCACGAGCGAGAGCGAGTTTGCCGCGGACTTCAAGCCGAACGCGGAGGCATTGGTAAGTATGATAGGCGAGCTGGTCAGCTGGCTGCGGGATCAGCTGAAGCAGCAGGCGTGCGTTTCCATCTTGGGAATGTAAAGCGCCGGAACCGCATAAACAGACAACATGGGCACGAGGGATTTACGATCGTCCCCACGTGCCCCGCCGGCCCGTTTCGACGGGCCGGCGTCGGGCAGTTATCGCCCGAATTCCGGAACCAATTACGGTTCTCCCGCACTCTTGGTGACGACGCACCGACCCTCCACGCGGGCTCGTCGAGCTGAGCCTCTTACGCCGCCCGTAGGACCCTGGCCCGCAGCAGGGCGAACCCGGCCCGGCCGTACAT
>DATKHW010000786.1:0-3338 GCA_035546275.1 Gemmataceae bacterium | reverse complement strand
TTGGCCCAGGAGAAGGATCCCTATGCCCTCCAGTATTTGGCCGAGGGCCTGGCGGCGGCAGCGGGGCGGCTGGAGCCCGCCGAGGCCGCCCGCGTCTGTGCGGAACCTGCCCGGTTGCTGAACCAGGCGTTGGCCCAGGAGCAGGATGCCGGAGCCCGCCGGCAGTTGGCCGCGGGCCTGGCGGCGTTGGCGGGGCGGCTGGAGCCCGCCGAGGGCGTCCGGTTGCTGAGCCAGGCGTTGGCCCAGGAGAAGGATGACGCGGCCCGCTATCATTTGGACGCGGGTCTGGCGGCGTTGGCGGGGCGGCTGGAGCCCGCCGAGGCCGCCCGCGCGTGTGCGGACGCGGCTCGGTTGCTGAACCAAGCGTTGGCCCAGGAGAAGGATGGCAATGCCCTCCTGTCGTTGGCCGCGGGCCTGGCGGCGGTGGCGGGGCGGCTGGAGCCCGCCGAGGCCGCCCGCATGTGTGCGGAAGTTGCTCGCTCATACAACCAGGCCCTGGATCAGGGAAGCGACCCATACGCCTGGCCCCTCTGTGTAGAACGCGTGTCAACACTGCTTCAAGGTCAGGACAGTGAGGGCGCCGTTCAGGCGGCACGGGTCTTTACTCTGCGGATGGTTTCCGACCCTGACAACTCTTGTCTTGTATCTATCGATGGACCCGTCGGCCCTGGCTTCAACCCTGACGTTTTGGAACGTTTCCTCACCAACCGCACGCGCCCCCAGGTCCAGCGGCGGGCGGCCGCCATCGCGGCGGCTCTCGGCATCTCGGCCCAAGGCCCCGCACCCAGCCTTCCCCTGCTGCCGGCGGCCGGCGAACCGCTCCCCTGCCGGCTCGACACGCAGGACCTCGTCGAGCTGCTCAAGATGCCGACCTGCGTCGGCCCGGTGCGCCGCGTCGTCCTCGACCATCTCGGCAACCGCTACGGCCGGCGTTTCGACACGCACTGGGACTTCGTCCGCTACGCCCAGGAGCAGGGCCTCCACCTCGACTTCACCACGCCGCCGCAGCGCCCCGACCGCAAACTGCCGCCGCTGTTCGAGGAGAGGGAAGGAAAGTAGGGGATATCGCAGGTCGGCCGCCTGGTCGGCGCTCTCCCTTTCAACGCGCCCGGATTCATTCGCCCTTCTCCGGCAGCTCGCACAGCACCCGGAAGCCGAAATGGAACATCGAGCCTCGCGGACCGTAGCCCGCGCGGGAATCGGATTGCAGCCCGTCGGCGGAGTCCACAAAGCCGTAACTGCGGATGACCCGAATGCCGCTTTGCGCCGGCCCCTTGGGATCGGTCCGCACGCCCGTCGGCAGGTCTTCCGCGTACCAGTCCTGGCAGTACTCGGCGATGTTGCCGTGCATGTCGTACAGGCCCCAGGCGTTCGGCTTCTTTTGGCCGACCGGGTGCGACTTCCCCTCCGAATTGTCGCTGTACCAGGCGTAGTCGCCCAGCTCCTTCACGTCGTCGCCGAAGCAGTAGGCGCCTTCGCTGCCGGCCCGGCACGCCCAATCCCATTCCGCCTCGGTCGGCAGGCGATAGGTCCGGTTCTCCTTGCGGCTGAGCCATTTGCAGAACTCGTCGGCGTCGCGCCAGCTGACCTGGCCGACGGGGTAGCCGTCCCCCTGCGCCACGGCCGGATCGCGCCAGGTGTATTCCGGCTTCTGGGAGTCTTGGCCGTTGCGATCCCGGACGATCCCGCCTAGCCCCGAGCTTTCCGCATCCGTTTTGTATTTGCTTTCATCCACGAAAGCGCGGAACTGCGCGATCGTCGTTTCATACCGGCTCAGGCGGAACGGCTTGCTGAGGCGAACCCGATACTGCGGCGTCATGAAGAACTCGCCCGGCGGAATGAGCCGGAGCTTCATGCCGACCGTGTTCGTAGTTTCGACCGGCGCTTGCAGATGCTTGGCCCAGGCTTCCTGGCCGGTCTGAGCCTGGGCGGCGTCGAAGGGAAGGACGAGCGGCGCCGGGGTTTGCGGCGCGGCGGGACCGGGCGCCGTCGGCGCGGCCGGAGCGGGCCGGAACAGGCGGACCGCCGCGGTCAGACCCACGCCGACCGCGGCGAGCAGCAGCGCCGCACCGACCGCCCACGGCCATTTGCGCCGAATCGGACGGCGAAGGTCCGGCGAGGCCGTCGGACGCACACTGCCGCCGCGTTGCAGCTCCGACAGCCGGGCGGTCAGCAGGTCGGCCAATTCGCGGGCCGAGGCGAAGCGGTCCTGCGGCTTCTTGGCGTGCAGCCGGGCGATGATTGCACAAAGCCACTCCGGCGCATCCGGATTGCTGTCGCGGATGGGCCGCGGCGTCTCCTCGCACACGCGCTTCAGGACGGCCATGGAGGACGAACCGCTGAAGGGCGGCCTTCCGGTGCACAGGGCGTACAGCACGCTGCCGAGGCTGAACAGGTCGGCGCGGTGGTCGATCGTCTCGCCCTGCGCCTGTTCGGGGGCCATGTACATCGGCGTGCCGGCCACGACGCCGGACTGGGTGATGCTGGCGTCGTCGGCCGCCCGCGCCAGGCCGAAGTCGGTGATCTTGACCCGTTCGACGCCGTTTTCCAGAAGAATGTTGCTCGGCTTGACGTCGCGGTGGATCAGCCCTTGCCGGTGGGCCGCCTCCAGCCCCTCGGCCGCCTGGGCGCCGATGCGCAGCACTTCGCACAGGTTGAACGGCCCGCCCTGGTCGAGCTTCTGCTGCAGGGTCTGCCCCGCCACGTATTCCATGACCAGATGAGGGATGGGTTGTTCCTCGACCACGTGAATGTCCACGACATGGTCGTTGCGGACGGCGGCGGCGTTGCGGGCCTCGCGCAGGAAGCGCTGGCGGGCGGCGGCGCTGCCGAGCAGCTGCGGGCCCAGCACCTTGACCGCCGTCACGCGATGGAGGTTTTCGTCGAAGGCCTTGAAGACGACGCCGAAGCCGCCGCGGCCGAGGATTTCCAGGATCTCGTAATGCCCCAATCGGCCCAGGGCGCCGGGCCGGGACGACGGCTGCAAGAAATCGAGGACGAGTTGATCGTCGTGGTCCCGCGGCTCGGCCGTGGTGGAGGTCTCGCCGGACGAATCCGCAGCGGCGGGCCGATCCAGGAAATCGCCGGCCCCCGCATGGGCCGCCAGCAGCGACTCGACCTCGCGCCGCAGCTCCGCATCGCCGGCGCAGGCCCGGTCCAGATACGCCCTCCGCTCGGCGGGCGCGGCGATCTCCAGGGCCTGGTCGAAGACCGCTCGCACGGTTCCCGGTTGCTTTGTCACGATCCCCACCTCCCGGAAGGAAGCGCCTCCCTTATCCGTGCGACGTCGGCGCGGGAAATGTGCCAAAAAAAGGGGTCAGGGGTCAGGGGTCAGGGGT
>DATKHW010000785.1:0-3324 GCA_035546275.1 Gemmataceae bacterium | reverse complement strand
TCTCGACGACGATTTCACACGGCCGATGATCGGCGTCGCCTCGCTGTTCAGCGAAATCACGCCGTGCAACGCCCACCTCGACCGCCTGGCGCGCAAAGGCTGTGAAGGCATTCGCGCCGCCGGCGGCGTGCCGCAGATCTTCGGGGCGCCCACCGCCTCCGACGGCATCATGATGGGCCACCAGGGCATGCGCTACAGCCTCGTCTCGCGCGAGGTCATCGCCGACAGCCTCGAAATCGTGGCCGGCGGCATGAACCACGACGGCCTGCTGGCTTTCGGCGGCTGCGACAAGAACATGCCCGGCTGCGTCATGGCCATGGCCCGTCTCAATATCCCCAGTATCTTCGTTTACGGCGGCAGCATCCTGCCTGGCCTTGGCCCCGACGGCGAGGATGTGGATATCGTCTCCATTTTCGAGGCGGTCGGGCGTAAACAGGCCGGCAAGCTCGACGACAAAACCGTCCACAAGATCGAGTGCGAAGCCTGCCCCGGCGCCGGCAGCTGCGGCGGCATGTACACGGCCAACACGATGAGTTCCGCCATCGAGGCGATGGGCATGTCGCTGCCCTGCGACGCCAGCCTGCCGGCCGTGTCGGCGGCCAAGGAGCGCGAATCGTTCCTGGCGGGCCATGTCCTCGTCCGCCTCATCGAGAAGAACATCCGTCCCCGCGACATTATCACTCGCAAATCGCTGGAAAACGCCTATACCATGGTGCTGGCCCTGGGCGGCTCGACCAACGCGGTGCTGCATCTCAAGGCGATCGCGCATGAGGCGGGCGTCGAGTGGACGCTGACGGACTTCGACCGCCTCGGCGGCAAGATTCCGCACTTGGCGGATCTCAAACCGGGCGGCCGGTATGTGATGAACGACCTGCACCGGGCCGGCGGCACGGCGGCGGTGATGCGCGGCCTGCTCGACGCCGGCATGCTGCACGGCGATTGCGTCACCGTCACGGGCCGGACCATCGCCGAAAACCTGACGGACGTGGAGAGCATTTTCAAGCGGCGTCAGGAGGTGGTGCGACCGCTGAACCGTCCTATGCACGGCACCGGCCATCTCGTCATTCTGCACGGCAACCTGGCGCCGGACGGGGCGGTGGCGAAGGTGGCGGGGCTGAAGACGACGCGCATCACTGGCCCGGCCCGCGTCTTCGACGGCGAGGAGGCGTGCTTCGAGGCCATCCAGCGGCGCGAGATCAAGGCAGGCGACGTAGTCGTGATCCGCGGCGAAGGGCCGGTCGGCGGCCCCGGAATGCGAGAAATGCTCTCCGTGACGGCGGCGCTGGTCGGCCAGGGATTCGGCGAGAGCATCGGCCTCATCACCGACGGCCGCTTCTCCGGCGGCACGCACGGCCTGGTCGTCGGTCACGTCGCGCCGGAAGCATGGGTGGGCGGGCCGGTCGCGTTCCTCAAGAACGGCGACCGCGTGACCATCGACGCCGAGAAGAAGGTCGTTTCGGCGGAGCTGGACGAGGCGGAATGGGCGAAGCGGAAGGCGGCGTGGAAGAAGCCGGAGATCAGGGCGAAGGGCGGTGTGCTGGCCAAGTACGCCCGGTTGGCGCGGTCGGCGTCGGACGGGGCGGTGACGACGTGACCGCCCGATCTGAGCGTCCCAGGCCTCGACGCCGATGTTCGCTTCTTGGGAGGGCGCCGCAACGGAAGGCGCTTGCCCAGAGCCTGGGCGTCCGGCTGCCCCGAATCCGTTCTGACGAACCACGGCCGGCCGGACTCTTTTGTGATCTCATCGCCCCTAAGCTCGCCTTGTGCCCATGATTTCTGGGTTATGCGGCCGGGGCCAAGGCGGCGAGTAGCAGTTGTTGGAACGGGCGGCTGAGTTTGGAAAAGGCCGTGCTATGACCGGGGATTGCAAAAACCCAGTCCACAGCCACCGGCGCAGCGCGGTCAGTGCGTCCGAGAGGGGCACGTCCTCCTTGCCGACCCACGCCAGCAACCTGACCCCGCGGCGGCGCGCCGGCAACTGCACGTACGACGCCGCGGCCGCCGTGTACAGCCCGAACAGACACGGCGCCACACGCCACACCGTCCGCTCCGTCCCACCACACGTCGTCTCCAGGCCCAGGTGCGAGCGCATCTCTTGGAAGGTGGTTTCCAGGTTCCATCTCCCCGTGCAGGTCTCCATCACCTGCGCCGCCGACCAGCCCCGTCGGTCGTGAAGAAGTACTCATCCCGATGCGTGCCCGTGCAGTCATGCACCCACACCCACAAGACCGCCGCCAGCGACGCGCCGGCCTCATACCAGTGGGCCGTGCCGGTGACGACTTCGACATCGCGCCGGCCGCCGCCGTACCAGGCGACGTTCAGCCGCTGGCGGTGCTTGGCCTGTTTGACCTCCTCCGCCGGTGCCGGCTCGTACAGGTTGGCGTCCGCATAGAAGTGCCTGAGGTACGTCAGCCGCTGGGGATAGCGGGACGCCAGCCGGGCCAAGTCGTGGGTAGCGAAGTCGCCGTCGGCGGCGCAGACGAACTGTCGCTGGGGGAACCAGCGCAACAGCACGCGCAGCAATTGCCGCGGCAGTTGGGTAGGCGTCTTATGACGCCGGCCCCGCCGGCTGTTCTCCTTCTCGGAGTGGTACAGAGCGATCGGGACCGGCAAGGCCCACAGGCGGCGCGTGAAGGAAAAGCGGACGAGCACGGCGACGACCAGCCACTTGTGCCCCAGCGGAAGGCCGTGCAACTGTGGGTGGAGCGGACGGGGTCCCGATGTCGGCCCTTGCCGTAAACCCTCTTGCCGCGGTGCTCGTCTGCGGTGTCGGCGGCGGCCAGGAAGATCGGGCCATCAGGCAGCAGGCGCCCGACGACCCAGCCGGTCGGGAGCTGTGCCAGCCGCCAGCTCGACCTGCGTCGTTGCGAGAAGACGCGGCGGTAGCTGGAGGTGTCGCCGGGGACGAGCGGTCCCAGCGTGCGCAGGAGGTTGGCGACGGTGCGGCGGCCGACGGTGAGGAGAGCGGAGGCCAACAGCAGGCCGAAGCGCGGGGCGGTAGCGCGGCGGAAGGCGCCCCCGAGCGCGTCGAGCAGGGCGCGGGCCGGGCGGGGCAGTTGGTCGCGCCGGCGGTGCAGTTGGCAGCGGACGGCGCGTGTCTTGCGGGTCTGCCGGCGCCGCCGTTGGCGTCGCTGGGCCTTGGACAGTTGTGGCCGCGGGCCTATGCCGGCCATCACAGCCTCCTTGTCAGGGGTACGGGTTGTGTCTTGTTCCCGTAATTCCTACAAGGAGGCTGGCTTTTTGGTCAGCTGCTGCGAAAAATGGGCACAAGGCGAGCTAAGTGCCTGTCCCATAAGCCTCTCCCCTCTCCCCGGTACTCCGGGG
>DATKHW010000784.1:0-3305 GCA_035546275.1 Gemmataceae bacterium | reverse complement strand
GGGTATGGGACCGCTCCCTGGCCGTCGCGGCTCAGCTGCGGCGCCATTTCACCCCGGATAGTTCTCCTGCGTATAGTGGCTGGGCATCCCCAGGCAGGCGATGTAACGGCCGATGTTGTTGAACAGGAAGAACCAGTTCATAAAGAACGACACGATCCCCCACCAGCCCGTCAGCAGCGTCAGTCCCGTGTACTTCCAGAAATTGGCGTGTATGCACGATTTGCACAGCCGGCCGCGGATGCCGCGCTGGAAGCGGATAAAGATGGCGCCGATGTTCTGGTAGAACTCGACGTACTTCGTCGGGGCCTCCTGGCCGCAGGCCTGGCAGTGGGTGGACATTGACATGGCGAGCCTCGTTTTTCAGTGAAAGGACGCGCCGGGGCGGCGACGCCGCCGGCCCCATTTCAAAACTGGCTCAGGAAACGTTGGTCGTTCGCCCAGAACTGGCGGATGTCGTCCAGCCCGTAGCGCAGCATAGCGATCCGCTCCAACCCCATGCCGAACGCGAAGCCGCTGAACCGCGCCGGGTCGTAACCGCCGTTGCGCAGCACTACCGGATGCACCATGCCGGCGCCGAGGATTTCCAGCCAGCCGCTCCGCTTGCACACCGAGCAGCCCTTGCCGGCGCAGACGATGCAGTCCATGTCCACTTCGATCGACGGCTCGGTGAACGGGAAGTAGCTGGAGCGGATCCGCGCTTGCCGTGCGGCGCCGAACATCCGCCGCGCGCAAGCGATCAGCGTCCCTTTGAGGTCCGCCATGGCGACCGATTCGCCGATCACCAGGCCCTCCACCTGGTGGAACATGATCTCCTTGCTCGCCGTGACCTGCTCGTAGCGGTACACCATGCCCGGCAAGATCACGCGGATCGGCCCTGGCGCCAGCTGCCGCATGACGTGGATCTGACCCGGCGAAGTGTGGGTCCGCAGCAGAACGCCCGGCTTGGTCGTGTGAAACGTGTCCCACATGTCACGCGCCGGATGGTGCTCCGGCATGTTGAGCAGGCCGAAGTTGGTTTCGTCGTCCTCTACTTCGGGACTCCGGTAAATCTGGAATCCCATATCGGCGAAGACGGCAAAGACGTCGCGAAGCGTTTGGGTAGAGAGATGCAACCGGCCGCGCGGCGCCGGCCGGCCGGGGAGCGTCACGTCGAGCGCCTCGGCCGTGAGGTTGTGCTGCAGCGCCCGCTCCTTCTCGGCGGCCAGGGCGGTTTCATACGCCGCCAGGAGCTTATCCTTGACCTGGTTCGCCTTTTGGCCATAGGCCTTTTTCTCGGCCGGCGCGATCTTGCCGATCCCGCTGAGCGCCTGCGGCACCAGCCCTTGCTTGCCGAAATAGCGCGTGTTCCAGGCGCGCAGGGCCGTCTCGTCGCTGCACGCTTGCAGTTCGGCGAGGGCCTGCTGTTCCAGGACGGCGAGGTCGGACATGGTGGTTGGATGTAGGGCGGGACGTCAGTCAGCCCGCAGCGCAAGCAAGGGTCTCCGTCGGCCCTTGCTTGCGCTGCGGGCTCGCATCGCTACTTCAATCCCGGCGGCAGATTGGCCTTCGCCAGGTCCACGATTTTGCTGAACGTATCCGGATCTTCGACGGCGAGCGCGGCCAGCGTTTTGCGGTCCAGCTCGACCATAGCCCGCAGCAACCCAGCGATCAGCTGACCGTAGCGCAGGCCGCGCATCCGGCAGGCGGCGTTGATGCGCACGATCCACAGCCGGCGGAACTGGCGTTTGCGGACCCGGCGGTCGCGGAACGCATAGACCCGGCCGCGCATCAGCGTCACGACCGACTGGCGGTACAGATGATGGCGGCTCATGCAGAAGCCCTTGGTCAGCTTCCGCATGCGTTTGCGGCCCCGGAGGACGGTCTTGCCGCTGCGTGCTCGTGTCATAACTCTTGCTCCTACGCCTTGCCGCCCATCGCCTTGATGTACTTGCGGGACAGCTTGCCGCCGTCCACGACGCTGCCGCGCAGCTTCCGCTTGCGCTTGGCGGTTTTGGGACTATTGAGGTGTTTTTTGCCAGCCTGGCTGCGCTTCAGCTTGCCGGTGGCCGTGACGCGGAAGCGCTTCTTCGAGGCCTTGTGGGTCTTCATCTTCGGCATGGCCGCACCGTCCGTTCCCGCAAAACAGAAAAGACCCCGCAATCCGGGGCCTGAAGGTCGTCCGGTTCCGACGCCCTGTAAGGTTGTTCTATCTTAGGGAAGCCGCCGCGGCGCGGATAGGGGAAAAAACGGCCGATCAGCGCGGCGTCATATACATTAACGCTGCACGAAATCTAATTGAGACAATGCGGCCCCAAACCCACTTAGGGGAGATGCTCCATGACAAGTCGTCTCACTGGATTGGTCGCCCTTGTTCTGGTGCTATCGTTCGCCGCAAGCGCATGGGCCGACATCCCGCCGCCTCCACCGACGGCGCCCGAAGGATTAGATCACCCTCCCAGCCTGGGGATAATGCCCATCGCCGTCGCGGGCGCCGCCGCAGCCCTGGCGGTCAGCGTGGGCGGCCTGATCTTGGCTCGCTATCGCGGCGGATGGGCCGTCCGGATCGCGGCCCTGGGAGCGGCCGCGGTCATCGTGGCCGCGGCGGGAATCGCGGCATTCGGCGCCGCCCGCTCCTGGCAGGCTTACAACGCCATGAAAGCCAAGTACGACGACGAGCAGAGCAAGTACAAAGACAGGCTGAGCCACTGGCATGGGCTTGGACCGCCTCGCCTGCCGCCCTACCGTCTCACCTACGAGTACCGAGCGCGCGTCGCCGCCGCCGCCCTCGCTCTGGTGCCGCAGGACGGGTTTCCCTGCAACGTCCCTTGGGGGGTGCTTGCCGGGATGGACCAACGAGGCGATTAGCATCTCGGTCAACGCCGGCCCGGCGAAGACGGCGTGAATGACACGATTTAGCGCCCAGCCAGAGCGGCGATCTCCTTGGGGCTCAGCACGTGGCCGAAGATGCAGAATTCATCGATGCATCCCTCGAAGTGAGAATTCTCGTACACGAATGGTCTGAGGATGTCGTAGCGCTCCGCGCCAAGGGTGCAAGTGCGGCTGGTGATCGCCCCGCGCACCAAGGCGCCGCCCTGCGCCTTCCGCTCGCCGTCCACGAAGAGTTCCAGTTCGCCGTCGGGGCTTCGCGTCAAGGCGACGTGATGCCATAGCCCGTCGTTGATGGCGTCCCCGCCGCGAAGAATGACGGGATCGACGTCGGCGTTTCCGTCGGGACGAACGAAGGCGGCCGCGGCCTTTCGGCTCACCCGAAGGTCGAGAACGGGGGCCGGATTCGTGAACACTCGCTGGGAGACCAGCGTGCTATA
>DATKHW010000783.1:0-26074 GCA_035546275.1 Gemmataceae bacterium | reverse complement strand
TCCAGTGACCGGGGCCGGCGAACTTCTCATGGCCGTCCTGGCCGAAGCCGATGCTCGACATGCTGCCCCAGCTGTCCGTTATGTCGCCGGTGGTCCGCCAGCAATTGCCGCCCACGTCCTTGCCCCACGTCCATACGTCGCCCATGCCGTACTGGCAAAGGCTGTAAACGATGTCGCGGCCCGACTTGTCCAGGGCGCCGCGCATCAGCGAATAGGGCGCCTTCAGGTCCTTGCTCCGGCAGGAGCACCAATCGTATTTGAGATAATCAATCCCCCAATCGGCGTAGGTTTTGGCGTCCTGCTCCTCGTGGTTTTCGCTGCCCTCGTAACCGGCGCAGGTTTTGGGACCGGGCGAGGAGTAAATGCCGAGCTTCAGCCCGCGGGCGTGGACGTAATCGGCCAGCGCCTTCATGTCCTTGAACTTGGCGTTGACGTGCAGTACGCCGTCGGCGTCGCGCTTGCCTTCCCATGTATCGTCGATGTTGACGTACTGGAAGCCGTGCGCGGCCAGGCCGCTCTTGACCATCGCGTCGGCCGCCGCGCGAATCTTGTCGGCGTCCACCTGGCCGCCCCAGGCGTTCCACGAGTTCCAGCCCATCGGCGGCGTCAGCGCCAGCTGATGCTCGCCGCCGACGATGGTGAGGGTCGCCGCGGCTGAGCCGGCGGGGCCTTTCACCGCGACCTTCACGGCCGTTTTGCCGGCGGATTTCAGCGAGCCGGACAGGACGCCGGTCTTTTCGTCCAGCGCGATTCCGTCCGGCAGGTTCTCGGCCGTGAAGGTCAGCGGGCCGTCGCCGGTAGCGGGAATGAGGAACTGAAACGGCCGGCCCGGCGTGGCGCCCACGATGCGCGGATAATGGATGGCCGGCTTGGGACCGGGAGGACCGGCGATCTCCGGCGGCGCTTCCTTCGGCGCCGCCGTCGTCTCCGGCTTCTCCTTGGCGTCGGGGTTCAGGATCAGCACGGCCCCGGCCCAGTCGGCGTGGTCGCTGTCGATGCCGTCGTCGCCGTCGTCCACCGTCAGGGCCAGCTGCTTCGCCCCGGTGAGGTCCACCGAAACCAGCTTGGGCATATCGCCCCCGTGAAGGATCGCCGTCTCCACGGCCGCCTTGCCGTCCACCACGACGCGAAATCGGACGGAGCCGCGGCCTTTCTTCTCGTCGTCGACGCCGACGACGGCCAGGAAACGGGCGGCCGTCCCCTTGAGGTTGATGAGCAGCTCGCTGGCGGCGTGCGTGCCGACGCCGTGCTGGTAGACGTCGCCGTGCAGCGTCAGCGGCCGGTTTTCCACGGAACGGCCGGCGTGCGGATCGCCCCATTCTTGCTGCACTTTCGTGAGGTCGAGCGCATCGAGCCACACGCCGTTGGCCGGCGGGGTCGCTCCGCGCAAGTCAGCCTCGGTTTGCGCCCACGCCGGCGCCGCGCACGCCGCCAGGATGACAGCGACTAAGTTGTGCTTCATCTCCATCTCCCCCGCTGCAAGATCATCTGTCCGTGGCCTGCACGGATTTGGTGACGCCTTGACTCGCCGGCAAGCCTGCCGCACGTGCGGCCTCCGCCACGGCGCCGAAGGGATAGGTCCCTTCTTCGTACCAAACCGAGATCCAAACCTTGCTCGTGTCGAAGCTGCCGCCGTTGGATGATTGCGTGACATGGACGATCCGAATAATGGGATTATCCGCCAGCCAGGCGTTGATCTCATCCTCCAGTTGGTGCTGAAAGCGGATCCAGCCCACGAACGCCGATTTGTCTTTGATGAAGAGCTTCATTCGCATGGTGCGCTCTCCTCACGCGGCCCCCAATCGCCTGTCCGTCATCATGCGGCGGGCGGCGGTCGCCGTCAACCGCCGAAATTGTCGCGCCGCAAGCGTCGCCCTCTGATAAACTGAGGCGTCCGCCTTGCGTTCTCTTCGGAAGGGCTTGCCATGCGTCCGCATCTGACCGCCGCCGTCGCGGGCCTGTTTCTCTTTGCTCCAACCCTTGTTCACGCCGGCCTGTACTACTCCGGCGAAGAGATCGCCGAATTGCCTTCGCAGTGGCGCGGCTACCTGATCGACCAGCGCCAGCTGCGCACCATCGCCGTCAAGCCGACCGACGCCAACCCGGTGACGCCGATCCGCAAGCGGTACCAGGACGAGGCCGACAAGCTGGCCAAGAGCCTAAAAAACGGCACATTAAGCCCCGATGAAATCGCCGATCTGGGGGCGGTCTATCTGCGCCTCGGCGAAACGGCTAAGGCGATCGAGGTCCTGTCCCCGGCCCAGCGCGACCATCCGCAGAATTTCCGCATCGCCGCCAACCTCGGCACGGCCTGGCAGCTGAGCGGCGACCTCGACCAGGCGGCCGCCTGCCTGGAGCAGTCGGCCCAGCTGGCGCCGGGCAGATACCAGCGGGCCGAGAAGCTGCATCTCCGCCTGGTCCGGCTGCGTCGGACCGAGCCGCGCGACTGGAAAGACGTGGACGACCTGTTCGGCGTGAACTACGTCGGCGCCGACGGCAAATACGCGATGGGCCGGCTCGACGACGCTCAGCGGAAAGCGCTGCCGGACGACGCCCCGGCGCTGGTGCAGCAGCTCGGCCTGTGGCTGCCGACCGACGGGCGATTGCTCTGGCAAATGGGCGAATTGGCCGCGGTCAACGGCGACGTGACCACGGCCGCCGCCATCCTGGACGGCTGCGTCACCGAGTTCGGCCTGCGCAGCCCGGAGCTGCGGCTGCACCGCAAGATGCTGCGCCAAGCGGCCGACGCCCTCGCCGCCAGCAGCGATCCCAACGCCCAGCCGACCCATGACGCCAACTCGTTTCCGCTCAAGCCGAAATCGTCGCGGCCGCTGCTTCACAAAACCGACCTCGTCGAATTGCCGCCGATCGACCCCAAAGGCGTTAACGTGCTGCCGTGGACCGTGGTCACGGAGACGGTCGTGGATCGCAAGTTCCACCCGGATTTTCCGCCCTATTTGAAAGAGCTGGACGGCAAGCAGATTCAGCTAACCGGCTACATGCAACCGCTGACCGACGACCAGCAAGAGAGCAGCGATTTCCTGCTGATCGAGTACCCGGTGGGATGCTGGTACTGCGAGATGCCGCAGGTGACGGGCATCGTCCTGGTTGAGCTGCAAGCGGGCAAGACGCGCGAGTATACGCGCGGCAAGCTGCGCATCACCGGCACGCTGAAGCTCAACGCCAAGGACCCCGAAGATTTCCTTTATACCATCAAGGACGCCAAGGCGGTCCAGATGGACGAATGAGCGGTTTTTCTTGCCCGCCCGCGTGCCTTCCGGTAGCCTGCTGTTAGGAAACGAATCGCGCCGTCGTCCTTCGCCCACCCGCCTTGCAAGCCCCGCCGCCGGGGCCATCCGCGCATCGGAGAACCTCATGGCCAAACCGCGATCATCGGCCCCGCTGCTGCTTTCCGTTCTGGTTTTAGTCCTGTGGGCCGCGCCGCCGTCATGGGCGGACGAGCCGGTCCCGCCGGACCACGCCGAGAAAATGACCCGCGGCCTGGAGATTTTCACCAAGTCCGTGCGGCCGTTGCTGGTGGATAAGTGCCTGCGTTGCCACGGCGGCGAGAAGACGCGCAGCGACCTCAACCTCGCCACACGCGAAGGTCTGCTCAAGGGCGGCGACAAAGGCCTCGTCGTGGTCCCCGGCAAGTCGAAGGAAAGCCGCCTCTACCGTTTCGTCGCCCACCTGGACGAACCCTTCATGCCGCCCAAGGAAGACGGTCTCTCCGCCGACGCTGTGGCTCAGATCGCCGCCTGGATCGACTGCGGGGCGCCCTACGACAAGCCGCTCCTCGACAAGGCGATCGCCAAGAAGCCCAAGCAAGTGACGGACGAGGACCGCCGCTATTGGGCCTTTCTCCCTCTGCAAAGTCCTCCGGAACCGAAGGTGAAAGACGCCGACGCGACTTGGCGGCGAACGCCGATCGACTCGTTCATTCTGGCGAAGCTGGAGGAGAAGGGCCTGACGCCGAACGGCCCCGCCGACCGGCGCAAGCTGATCCGCCGGGCCTATCTCGACCTGCTCGGCCTGCCGCCGCCGCCGGAGGAAGTGGAAGCGTTCGTCGCCGACCGTGCGCCGGACGCCTACGACAAGCTGATCGACAAGCTCCTCGACAATCCGCATTACGGCGAGCGCTGGGCGCGCCATTGGCTCGACCTGGCCCACTACGCCGACAGCCATGGGTATGAACAGGATTACGATCGGCCCAACGCTTACACCTACCGCGATTTCGTCATCAAGGCGTTCAACATGGATTTGCCTTATGACACATTCGTCAAGTGGCAGCTGGCCGGCGACGAGTTCGCGCCGGACAATCCGCTGGCGCTGACGGCCACCGGCTTCCTCGGCTGCGGCACGCACGCCACGCAGATCACGATGAACCAGGTCGAAAAAGAGCGCTACGACGAGCTGGACGACATCGTCCGCACCACCGGCACGACCATGCTCGGCCTGACGATCGGCTGCGCCCGCTGTCATGACCACAAATACGACCCGATCCCGACGCGCGACTATTACCGGATGCTGTCCACGTTCACGACGACGGTGCGATCGGACCAGGACATCGATTTCAACCCCGAGGCGACGAAGGCGGCGAAAGCGGCGTTCGACGCCGAACACGCCAAACTGGTCGCAGCGCGAACGCAATACGAAACCGACCAGCTGCCGTCTAAATTCGATCAATGGCTGTCGTCAATGGCGAGCGGGGGGCGTAAGCCCCCTGATACGGCAAAGCAACCGCGCTGGGCGATCCTCGACGTGACGCCGAAATCGCAGGGCGGCGCCGACTTCACAAAGCTGGCCGACGGCTCCATCCTTGCCGGCGGCAAGAACGCCGACTTCGACGTCTACACCTTCACGGCCCAGACGACGCTGAAGGGGATCACCGCGATTCGGCTGGAGGCACTGGCTGATCCGTCGATGGTGAAAGGCGGCCCCGGTCGCGCGGCCAACGGCAACTTCGACCTGACCGACTTCCGCGTGACGGCGGCGCCGCTGAACGGACAAGGCGCCCCGCTCACGGTAAAGCTGGTGAATCCCAAGGCGACGTTCGAGCAGAACGGCTTGCCGATCGCGGCGGCCATCGACGGCGACAAGAAATCGGGCTGGGCGGTCGATCCGCAGTTCGGCAAGGACCACGCCGCCGTCTTCGAAACGGAAACGGCCATCGGCTTCGACGGCGGCACATTGCTGACATTCACGATGGAATTCAACGGCATCAACGGCCACAACATCGGCCGGCCGCGGCTGTCGATCAGCACTGCTCCCCGCCCGGCCGCGCTGGACGGCGATGCGGCGCCGGCCGACGCCCTGGCCGCGCTGGCGGCGCTGAACGCCGATCCGATGCGTCAGCCCTCGGAAACGGAAAAGGCCGCCCTGCTGCGCTGGTTCCGCACCACTGATCCGCAATGGCGCGAATTGAACGGCAAGGCGGAGGAACACGCTCGCAAGGAACCGAAGCCGGCCACGGTGAAGGCGATGATTTGCAGCGAGGGCGTCCCGGCCATCCGTTTCCACACGCAGGGCGGCGACTTCCTGGAGCAGACGCACTTCCTGAAGCGCGGCGACCCCAATCAGAAAGACGGCGTCGCCACGCAGAGTTTTCTCACCGTGCTGATGCCGAACGCCCCGGACGCGGAGAAGCGCTGGCAGGAATCGCCGCCGCCCGGCTGGCGCACGTCGTACCGCCGCCGTTCGCTGGCCGACTGGATCACTGACGTCGACGGCGGCGCCGGCCGGCTGCTGGCCCGCGTGATCGTGAATCGGCTGTGGCAGCACCACTTCGGCCGCGGCATCGTCGCCACGCCGAGCGACTTCGGCAATCAAGGCGAGAAACCGACGCACTCCGAATTGCTCGACTGGCTGGCGAAGGAACTGATCGACAGCGGATGGAAATTGAAGCACATCCACAAGCTGATGATGACGAGCGCCGCCTACATGGAAAGCTCGGCCTGCGACAAGAGCAAGGCGACGGCGGACGTGGACGATCGCTATTTGTGGCGCTTCGCGCCGCGACGGCTGGAGGCGGAGGCGGTGCGCGACTCCATGCTGGCGGTGAGCGGCCAGCTGGACGCGACGATGTACGGCCCCGGCACGCTGGACCGAATGACGACGCGCCGGGCCATCTACTTCACGATCAAGCGCAGCCAGCTGATCCCGATGATGACGCAGTTCGACGCCCCGGATTCGCTGGTCGGCATCGAGGCCCGACCGACGACGACCGTGGCCCCGCAGGCGCTTCTGATGATGAACAGCGCCCTGATGCGCGACTGCGCGACGCACCTGGCGGAGAGCATTCGACCCAAAGCCGAGACGCCGCCGGGCGACGCCGTCCGCGCCGGCTATGCGCTGACGCTGGGCCGGCCGCCGACGGAGCAGGAGGCGACGGATGCGGTGCAGTTCATTCAGGAGCAGGCGGCGGCGTACCGCAAGGACGGCAAGGCGGACGCAGACCGGCTGGCGACGACGGATTTCTGCCAGGTGCTGATGGAGTTGAATGAGTTTATTTATGTGGATTGAGGGAGGCGCCAGCCATGCCGTCGCCGTTTCCGGGAATGGACCCGTACATCGAGCGGCCGGAAATCTGGCCGGATTTCCACGACCGCCTCATCACGTTTATCCAAGAAGCCCTACAGCCCCAGCTGCGGCCGCGCTACGTGGCCCTCGGGCAGGATCGGTTGTTTGTCGTCGAGTCGGATCGCCCGATTCACCGCGACCTCGCCGTGATCCGCACGTCATCGCCGAAGCCGGCGGCCGGGGGTGCGGCGACTCTGGAGGCCGATGCGCCGGCCGTCTTTGAGTTGCGGCGGGAAAAGATTCGGCAGCCGTATATCGAGATTGT
This sequence comes from Gemmataceae bacterium, assembly GCA_035546275.1. Classification (GTDB taxonomy): domain Bacteria; phylum Planctomycetota; class Planctomycetia; order Gemmatales; family Gemmataceae; genus UBA4732. The sequence goes on along the minus strand of DATKHW010000783.1, from coordinate 19,230 downwards.
CGAACCGGCGGCGGGCAATCGGGTCGTCACTGCTATCGAAGTCCTGAGCCCGGACAACAAGGCGGCCGGCGAAGGCCGGGCTTCCTACCGCCGCAAGCGCGAGGAGTACCGGGCCGGTGGGGCGAACCTCGTGGAAATCGATCTGTTGCGCGCGGGGCGGCCGACCGTACAGGTTTCCCAGCGGCGGTTGGCGGCGCTGCGCCCCTGGTACTATCTCGTCGCGGTGAGGCGGCGTCGGCCGTCACGCCAGGAAATCTACGCCGTCCCGCTGGCGCGTCGCCTCCCGCGCGTCGCCGTTCCGCTGGCTGAGGGAGACAGCGACGTGGTCCTGGACCTCCAGGCGGCGTTCACGCGCTGCTGGGACGTGGGACCTTACCCCGAGTTGCTCCAATACGACAATGCGCCGCCAGGAAGGCTTACACCGGAAGACGTGCGCTGGTGCGAGGACCTTCTGCGCCAGGCAGGCCTGCGCCCGGCGCCGCCGACTTGACCGGTGCGATCACGGCAGTCGGCGTGTAAAGAGATCTCACAAAATCCGCAGGGCCGTGCAGCGCCATTTCCCTGCTCCTTAGATCGCACATTCGGTTCCCGTCGCGGCCTGACATCCCCCCCGCCTCTTGATCCGTCCCATGCGGCAGGTTAAGGTGGAATCTCCATGCGAAACCCTTGAGGTTCCACCGCGCCCTCTCGCCCCTCCGTCCAACGGCGCCTGTTCCGACATTCCTCCCTCGAAAGGATCCTCCATGAACCGCACCTTGTTCCGCATCCTGCCGGCGGCGGCGCTGACCCTGCTGCTGACCGGCGCCGCTGCTCCGGCGCAGCAGCCCGAAAAGAAGTTCGAGGATTTCGACGTGGTCGTCCGCGGCGCCAAGGAGTATGAAGGCCTCTTTCATCTTTATCAGAAAGACGAACGTCTCTACGCCGAGATCATGCCGAACCAGTTCAACCAGCCGTTCCTCTGCCCGATCGCCGTCGCCCACGGACTCGGCATGGGCGGCGATACCCTCAACACCGACGAACAATGGGTCCTCGTCTTCCGCCGCGTCGGCGACAAGGTCCATCTGGTTCGTCGCAACGTCCACTTCCAGGCCAAGAAGAGCCAAGAAGTGGCGCGGGCCGTCGAAACCACCTACACCGATTCCGTGCTGATGGCGCTGCACATTCAGAGCGTCCATCCGATTCGCGGCAGCGTCCTCATCAATCTCAACGACATCTTTATGACCGACTTCGCCCAGCTCGGCGCCGGCCCGTTCGACCCGTCCCGCAGCGTGTGGAACAAGGTCAAGGCGTTCCCGCGCAACATCGAGCTGGAAGTGGCCGCCACCTACAGCGGCGGGCCGCGCGACGGCAGCGTCATCGACTCGCGCGGCGCCACGGTCGTCATTCACTACGGCCTCTGCCAGCTGCCCGACGACGGCTACCAGCCGCGCCTCGCCGACGACCGCGTCGGCCATTTCCTCACCGTCGTCAAGGATTTCAGCACCGACAGCAAGGACACTACCTTCGTCCGCTACGTCAACCGCTGGCGGCTGGAGCGGGCCGAGCCGGTGGACCCCAAAAACCCCAACAAGCTGTCGGCCCCGAAAAAGAAGATCGTGTTCTGGATCGAAAAATCGGTGCCGGAGGAATACCGCACTTACGTCCGCGAGGGCATCCTGGAATGGAACAAGGCGTTCGAGAAGATCGGCTTCCGCGACGCCATCGAGGTGCGGCAGCAGGAAAACGAGGATTTCGATCCGGAAGACATCAATTACAACACCTTCCGCTGGATCACGACCGACCGCGGCTTCGCCATGGGGCCGTCGCGGGCCAATCCGCTGACCGGCGAGATCATGGACGCCGACATCGTCTTCGACGCCAGCATGGTGCGGGCCTACCGGCAGGAGGCGCAGACCTACAGCGGCAAGGCGCCGACGGCGGCGACGGCCTTGGACGGCGAGCCGGTCAGTCCGATCCAGGCGCTGCGCGAGGGGTGGAGCCTGTTCAACCTGGATTCGCTGCCGCGACAGGGGATGGTCGGCTGGGACGATCGGCCCGGCCAGGTCGATCCGGCGGCGCTGCGCTACCGGGCCGTGGAGGAAGGGGCTTGCCAGTGCGGCGCCTGCATGAAGCGGGAGCTGGCCCTGGCGGCGATGGCGTTGGCCCAGGCCGATCCGCCCAAGGACGGCGACAAACCGGCGATGGAGGAGCTGGTCGGCCAGGCGATCAAAGAAGTGACGATGCACGAGGTCGGCCATACGCTCGGCCTGCGGCACAATTTCAAAGGCAGCACGATGCTGCAAAACAACCAGCTGAACGATCTGAACATCACGCGGAAACAGGGACTCGTCGGATCGGTGATGGATTACAACCCGGTCAACCTGGCGCCTAAAGGGACGCCGCAGGGCGACTATTTCACGACGACGCTGGGGCCTTACGACTACTGGGCGATTGAGTACGCCTACAAACCGCTGTCCGGCGGCACGGACGGCGAGTCCGAAGCGCTGCAGCAGATCGCCTCGCGCTGCGCCGCCCCCGGCCTCGACTACGGCACGGACGAGGATTTGTACAGCACGAACGATCCGCTGGTGAACGTGTTCGATCTCGGCGCCGACCCGATGCAGTTCGGCAAGGACCGCGTGCTGCTGGCCGAGGAATTGCTGAAAAACCTGGCCGACAAGACCGGCGACAAGGGCGAAGGCTGGCAGCGAACCCGGCTCGCCTTCCGCGTGCTGCTGCAGCAGTACGGCAATGCCGCCCACTTGGTATCGAATTTCGTCGGCGGCGAATACGTCCACCGCGACCACCGCGGCGATCCGAACGGCCGGGATCCGCTGGAGCCGGTCAAGGGCGACAAGCAGCGCGACGCGCTGACGTTTTTGGAGCAGCACCTGTTCGGCGATCAGGCGTTCCAGTTCTCGCCGCAGCTGCTGCGCCGCTTGGGGCCGGACCGCTGGGTCCATTGGGGCAATGAGCAGGCCCTGACCAATCCCGTGGAGTTCCGGCTGAACGAGCACGTGCTGGACATCCAGAAGACGGCGCTGGACCACCTGTTCGCCCCGGAGGTTCTGGCGCGGATTCAGGACGAGGCGTTGCAGGCCGACAAGGATGACAAGCCGCTGACAGTGGCGGAGCTGTTCCGCGGCCTGACCGACAGCATCTGGAAGGACGCGACGCCGGACAAGGACGGCAAGAAGACGCTGGCGTCGTCGGTGATGCGGCGCAATTTACAGCGCGAATATCTGAAGGACCTGATCGGCCTGGTGGTCGGCCCGACGACGGCGCCGGCCGACGCACGGAGCCTGGCGCGGGCGCACCTGAAGGAGATCGCCGGCCGCATCGACGTGGTGCTGGCGGACAAGGGAATGAGCGTGGACGAGACGACGCGGGCGCATTTGGACGAGTGCAAGGAGCGCATCGCCAAGGCGCTGGGGGCGGCGATGAGGGCGAATGAACCGTGATGCCATGCGTACAAGAAGCCGGCGCGGTTGCTGCGCCGGCTTTCACAATGATTTAAGTCAATCTATAACAGTCAGTTTCTATTCTCGTACTTGTCTAGTTGACGTAACGCAACACACGGCGTATAATCATGGCGCCTGGGTGGACGTGATCGTCTTGCCTATGGACGCTAGGAGCAGCGAGTTATGCTTCCCGAGGGCCGCGAGGCAAGACTACGCTGCTACAGGAATGCGCTGCGGAACTGGAAGTATGCCGGGTATGTGCAATTCGATCTGCTCGCGGTAAGAGAACTAGAAACCATCCTGCCGGAGTATTCCTTGTCCGAGATCGCGCATGAAATGCATAACTACGTCGAGGCAGGGGGCAGGATAGATGAACAGGAAGAGAAGCGGGCTTTAGAATGCGCCACGGACAAGGCGGAGAAATGGCGGTATGACCTGCGCCTGACTATCAATCAGCGGCGCATTTACTTCGAGAGCGTGCTTTTGTGCAAGGACCCTGACGACCCAGATGACCCAATGATCCAAGTGGTGAATGCTAAAGATGCCTGAAGCCATCCCATCGGCAGGGCGCGACCGACCTTTCCCGTGGCCCTGTTTCACATGCGGCGCCCTAGAGGTGTTCCCCAAGACCACGGACTACACAACCACGCGCAAGCACGACGGCCGTTCGTATACAATTCGGATTGCCGACTTGGAGATTCCCACTTGCCGGAAGTGCGGGGCCCAGACTTTCGGCGTGGGCGATGACGCCCGCATCATCGCCGCGCTGCGCGCGCAGGTGGGGTTGCTTCCGCCGGAACAGATTCAGAAGCAGCGCGGCCGACTCCAATTGAGCCAGCAAGAGTTGGCCGAGCAAATTGGCGTCGCGAAGGAAACCATCTGCCGCTGGGAAACCGGCGGGATGATCCAGTCGCGGGCGATGGACAATCTGTTGCGGCTGTATTTCGAGTCCGAGGAAGTTCGCAGGCTGCTTGGGCAGCGGTTCGAGCCGGATACACCTCCGCCCGTCAATCGTGTCTTCAAGCACATCGACCCGGCAAGCCGCGAGGGCGTGGAATTCAGCCTTAACTGAGCGAGGCTAGCCGTGTACACCATCACCTTCTACTCGTTCAAAGGCGGCGTCGGCCGCACGATGGCCCTCGTCAACGTCGCCGCAGAGCTGGTGCGCCGGGGCCGGAAGGTGCTGGTCGTTGATTTCGACCTCGAAGCGCCGGGGCTGGAAACGTACAAGCGCCTGAAACCGTTGAAGCCGCATCCAGGCATCGTGGAGTTCGTTACGGAGTTCCGGCGAACGTGGCACGCGCCGGAACCGCTCGACTACATTTACGAAACGAAGCCGATCGGCAAAAAGGGCGGCCGATTGTGGGTGATGCCGGCCGGCCGACGTGATCCGGCTTATCGTAGTGCGCTGGCAAAGCTCGACTGGCAGCGGCTCTATAAGCAAGAAGACGGCTTCCTTCTCTTTGAAGACCTGAAAAAGGGATGGGAAGAGGAGCTGAAACCGGATTACGTTCTGATTGACTCGCGCACCGGCGACACGGACGTGCTGGGCATCTGCACGCGCCAGCTGCCGGATTCGGTCGTGCTGATGTTCACGCCGAACGAGCAGAACTTGGCCGGGCTGGAAAACGTCTGCCGCGACATCCGCCGGGAGGAGACGGAAGGGTTGAAGAAGAAAATCCGGCTGCATTTCGTGGCGGCGAACGTGCCGGACCTGGATGACGAACACCGCATCTTGGAGCGGCTGATGTGGGCGTTCCAACAGCGTCTGGACTTCGACGCGTTCTCCGGCGTAATCAGGCGTTACGAGAGCCTGTATCTCCTTGAGCAGAGCGTTTTCGTAATCGACCGTCCACGCACCCGATTAGCCCGTGCATTTCGCCGGCTGCTTGTCAAGCTGCTCATGGACAATCCGGCGGATCGGGTCGGCGCCACGCAGTTTCTTGAACATCCTCACATTTCGTTTAGTGATAACGCGAAGTTGGAGAACAGGAATCATCGCCGCGAAATTGCACGTCTCTTCCATTCCGACGTGGAAATCCTGAAGACGGTCGCCCATTCGATGGTGAGTGACAAGGATTATGCGAGCGCCGCACAGGTGCTCGACCGGATTCTGGAGGTGGAACCGACCCCCGAGGCCCAAGCCGCCCGTGAGCAGGTTCGCGCCCTGGAATTGCTTCAAGCTAATAGCGGGATCAAAAAATCCGATTCTCCACGCCCGGCGAGTGCCGACTGACGAGCGATTCACTATCTTCCTGCGCGCCGTCACGCCTGCTACAATGACCCCCATGGAGCGCCTCAACAAATTCCTGGCCCACGCCGGCGTCGGCGGCCCATTCTTGTGAGAAGGAGGTTCCCGTGATGGAAGGTCCGACCTGCGATCCCCCCGAGTTCACGGACGAGCAGCTCCGTGCCGCTTTGAGGAGCGTCGGGGAAACGGCGCGGCGAGAGGCCTTCGCGGCGGGGCGCTCCGTGATGATCGTCAAAGGGGCGTCGCTCGTCCTTCTGCATCCCGACGGCACGGAAGAAGTGGTCGGGCCGCTTCATGCCGACGGAGGCGTCGGCTCACGGAAATGAGTGTGGATGCTCTTAAACGTCTGCGCATGTTCGCCGGCCCCAATGGCTCAGGAAAGACGAGTCTGGCGCGGAGACTGGCGCGAGAGTTCGCACCGGATGGCCTGTTTTATCTCCGGGACTACCTCAACGCCGACGACCTGCTCCGCGATTTGCAGCGCGGCACAGGCATTCGGTTCGGCGACCATGGCCTGACCATCACGACCGAACAGCTCCGCGCCGCCCTAGCGGGCGGAGGTCGCCTCCGACCCGACCATGCTTTTGTGGACGCCGTTCGCGTCGCCGATTCCGTCGTGACGGCGCCGGCGTCCTTGTGCGACTCCTACGCCGCGGCGGCGGTGGCCGACGTCCTCCGCGAAAGGCTGCTCGCCGCTGGGAAATCCTTCTCATTTGAAACCGTGATGTCGCACCAGAGCAAGGTTGACTTCTTCGCCCGCGGCCGTGCGGCCGGCTACCGAACATACCTCTACTTCATCGCCACGGAGTCGCCGACACTCAACATTCACCGCATCGGGAACCGCACGGGATTGGGTGGACACGACGTCCCGGAAGAAAAAATCGTCGCGCGCTACACTCGCTGTCTGAGACTCGTCGGCGCGGCGCTGCGTCACGCCCACCGCGCGTTCCTGTTCGATAATTCGGGCCTCGATCCCGTCTGGCTCGCCGAGCAGACTCTCGACGGCAAGCTCGAAATGAAAGTGCCAATCTCGGCCCTTCCTGTCTGGTTCCAGACCTGGGTCGCACCATGTTTTAGCCCCTAAGCGCCTTCCGAGCGATCGGCCCAATGCGCCCGTCGCCGCCGCGCCTGCTACAATGACCCCCATGGAGCGCCTTAACAAATTCCTGGCCCACGCCGGCGTCGGATCGCGCCGGCATTGCGACGACCTCATCGCCCATGGCCGCGTCTCCGTGGACGGCGCCGTCGTCCGTGAACTCGGCGTCAAGGTCGATCCCGCTTGTCAAGAAATCTGCGTGGACGATCAGGCGCTGCACGGCGAGCGGCTCGTCTACTGGCTCGTCCACAAGCCGCGCGGCTACCTCTGCACCAACCACGACCCGGCCGGGCGGCCGTTGGCCGTCGATCTCGTGCCGCAGGTCCATCAGCGCGTCTACACCGTCGGCCGGCTTGACGAGGACAGCGAGGGGCTGCTCCTCCTCACCAACGACGGCGATCTGGCCAACACGCTCATGCACCCCCGATACGGAGTTGAAAAGACGTATTTGGTGCAGGTAGCCGGCAAGCCGGGGCATGAGGACATCGAAAAGCTGCTCAAAGGCGTCTGGATGAGCGACGGCCATGTCCGCGCTCGCCGCGTCAAACGGCTCAAGACGCAGGGGGACAGCAGCTGGCTCCAGATCGTCCTCAGCGAGGGCAAGAACCGCGAGATTCGCCGGATGCTGGCGCGGCTGGGGCACAAGGTCATGCGGCTGCGGCGCGTCGCCATCGGGCCGGTGCAGCTGGGCCGGCTGGCGTCCGGCAAGTCGCGGCCGCTGATGCGCGGCGAGTTGGCCCGGCTGCGGCAGACGGCCGAGCGGTCCGCCAAGCAGGAGATGCGGCCCACATGACGCCGGCCTTCGTCCAGTCAACGGCGGCCGTGGTCGAGAACGTCCGCCTTGCCCGCAATACCTATCGCATTCGTCTCCATTGTCCCGAATTGGCCTGCCGCATCCGGCCCGGTCAGTTCGTCATGCTGCGGCTGCCGGACCGCACCGATCCCCTCCTCGGCCGGCCCTTCGCTCTGTACGACACGGTTCTGGATGACGCCGGACGGCCGATCGAAATTGACGTCGTTTACCTTGTCATCGGCAAGCTGACGGGCCTGCTAGCCGAAATCGCGGCCGGCGAACGGGTGGAGACATGGGGGCCGCTCGGCAACGGCTTCCCGGATCTGGATGGTCGCAAACACGTAGGCCTGGTCGCCGGCGGCATCGGTCAGACGCCGTTTTTGGCGCATGTCCGCGAATTACTGGGGACGCGCGGTTACGGCGGCCGACCCGCTCGGCGCATTGCGGATCGGGTGTCTCTGTTTTACGGCGTTCGCACCGCCGATCTGGCGGCCGGCGTGGAAGATCTTCGCGCGGCGGGCGCCGAGGTGCATCTCGCCAGCGACGACGGCAGCATCGGCTTTCACGGTTTTGTGACGCAGCTTCTCGAACAGCACCCTTCTCCCGACTGCCTGATCGGTTGCGGCCCGGAGCCAATGCTTCATGCTTTGGCCCGGCTGGCGGAGCGGCGCGGCACGCCGTGCTGGGTTTCGCTGGAAACGCCGATGGCGTGCGGCGTCGGCGTCTGCTTCAGCTGCGTCACGCGCGTCAAGACCGCCGACGGCTGGGACTATCGCCGCGTCTGCGTGGACGGGCCGGTGTTCGACGCGGCCGGGTTGGCCTGGGATGCGAAGTGAGCGTCGCCTCTCTGTCGTCCCCTGCGGGCTTTTGCTATGATCCCCGCATGAAAACCGATCCGCTGAAAAGCCGCGCCCGCCGCATCGTCCGCCGTCTGGCCGAGCTCTACCCGGAAGCCCCCTGCGCCCTCGTTTTCGCCGACCCGCTGCAGCTCCTCATCGCCACCATCCTGTCGGCCCAATGCACCGACGCCCGCGTCAATCTCGTGACGCCGGCCCTGTTCGCCCGCTATCCCAACGCCGCCGCCTACGCTGACGCCGACAGGGCCGAGCTGGAACGGATGATCCAATCGACCGGCTTCTACCGCAACAAGGCGCGCAGCATCCAGCTTTGCTGCCGGGCCATCGTCGAACAGCACGGCGGCCAAGTGCCCTCCACGATGGAGGAATTGACGCCATTGCCGGGCGTCGGCCGCAAGACCGCCAACGTCGTCCTGGGGACGGGATACGGCGTTCCCGGCATTCCGGTGGATACGCACGTGTCCCGGCTCAGCCGGCGCATGGGGCTGACGGTCCACATCGACCCGGTGAAAATCGAGCGCGACCTCATGGGGCTGATTCCGAAGAAGGAATGGACGATGTTCGGCCACCGCATGATCCACCACGGCCGCAAAGTCTGCCACGCGCGGTCGCCGCGGTGCGACGAATGCGGCCTGGCGAAGCTGTGCCCGCGGGTCGGCCTGTAAGCGCGGTTCTGCGAACCGCGGCTAAACAAGGGCGTTTTTATAGGAATTCATTATGGACGCGCTGCTCGACCGCTTCTGCCGCTACGTCCGCATCAACACCCAGGCCGACGAGGCGGCGACGACCTATCCCAGCTCGCCTGGCCAGCTTGAGCTGGGGCGGCAGCTCACCGAGGAGCTGCGGGCACTTGGATTGCGCGACGCGGAACAGGACGAGCACGGCATCGTCCTGGCCACGATTCCCGCCACCGTGCCGCATCCGGCGCCGGCCATCGCCTGGATCGCCCACGTCGATACATCGCCGGAGACGACGGGCATCAGCGTCAAGCCGACCATCCACGCCCCGTACAAGGGCGGCGACATCGTCCTGCCCGGCGACTCGTCCCGCATCATCCGCGTCGCCGACAATCCGGAGCTGAATGAACTCAAGGGCAAGACGCTCATCACGACCGACGGCACGACGCTGCTCGGCGCCGACGACAAGGCCGGCGTCGCCGTCATCATGGAAGCGGCAGCCCAGCTCCTCGCCCCTTCACCCTACCCTCTCCCCCACGATGGGGGAGAGGGTAGGGTGAGGGGGCCGAAGATCCCGCACGGCCCCATCCGGGTCTGCTTCACCTGTGACGAGGAGATCGGCCACGGCGTCGATCACGTCGATTTGAAAAAGCTCGGCGCCGTCGTCGGCTACACGCTGGACGGCGGCGGACAGGGTGAAATCGACGGCGAAACGTTTTCCGCCGACCTCGCCGTGGTCACGGTGCGCGGCGTCAACATCCACCCGTCGATCGGCAAGGCTCGTATGGTCAACGCGGTGCGCCTGGCCGGCCTGTTCCTCGATCGTCTGCCGCGGACCTGCCTGTCGCCGGAGACCACGGCCGACCGCGAGGGGTTCCTCCATCCGTATCGCATCGAGGGCGGCGTCGCTGAGACCACGATCCGCATTCTGCTGCGCGATTTCGACACCGATCGCCTGGCCGACCGCGCTGAGGTGCTGCGGGCGGCGGCCCGGACGGTGACGGCGGAGTTTCCGCAGGCGTCCATCGACGTGGCGATCGTCAAGCAATACCGCAACATGGCGGACGGGTTGAAAAAGGAGCCGCGGGCGGTGGCTTATGCCCAGGAAGCGATGCGGCGGGCGGGGCTGGAGCCGAAACTGACGATTGTGCGCGGCGGCACCGACGGCTCCCGGCTGACGGAAATGGGCCTGCCGACGCCGAACCTGTCGTGCGGCGAACACAATCCGCATTCGCCGCTGGAATGGACGTGCCTGGAAGAGATGGCGACGGCGGTGCGGGTGCTGATTGAGCTGGCGCGGGTTTGGGGCGAAGAGGCATCGTAGCCGGAGACGCCCGGCTCAACTCCACGCCCCGGCCGGGACGCAGGAAAACCACGGCTTTCCTGTCCAGAAGCGACGGCGCCGCGCAGGTTACAGGGTATGGGGACCCTGATGGACAACAACTCGGCCGAGTCCGTGGACCTGATCGAACGCGCGCGGGCGGGAGACCGCGAGGCCCTCAACACCCTGCTCGGCCGGCATCGGGACCGCCTACGCCGCATGGTGGAGATACGCCTCGATACCCGCCTGCAGGCGCGCCTGGACGCCTCGGACGTAGTGCAGGAGGCCTACGTCGAGGTGGCCGAGCGCCTGGAAGAGTACCTGCGCGATCCGAAGCTGCCGCTGTTTCTCTGGCTGCGGCTGGTGGTCGGCGAGCGGCTGATGCGGCTGCACCGGCGCCACCTCGGCGCCCAGATGCGCGACGCCGGCCGCGAGGTGTCGCTGTACCGCGGGGCCTTGCCGGCGGCCAGCTCGGCGGCGCTGGCGGCCCAGCTGCTCGGCCGGCACACCTCGCCCACCCAGGCGGTCGTGCGCGCCGAGCGCATCCTCCGCGTGCAGGAGGCGCTGAACACCCTCGACCCGATGGACCGGGAGGTGCTGTCCCTGCGGCACTTCGAGGAGCTGACCGCGGCCGAGGCGGCCCAGGTGCTCGGCATCCAGGAGTCGGCCGCCGCCAAACGCTACTTCCGCGCCCTCAAGCGCCTCAAGGAGATCCTGGCCGCCATGCCCGGCGGACAGGAGGAGGTCTGAAATGGCTGACGGCAGCTCCGAACGCTTCGTCCTGCTCAACCACCTGGCGGAGGAGTTCGCCGCGCGCTATCGAGAGGGCGAGCGGCCGTCGCTGCAGGAGTACATCGACCGGCATCCCGAGCTGGCCGACGACATCCGCGAGTTCTTCCCGACCCTGGTGGAGATGGAGCAGGTCAAGGACGACCGTCAAGCTCCCGTCAAGCAAGCGGCCTCGGATACCCTGCCGCCGCTGGAGCGCCTGGGCGACTTCCGCATCATCCGGGAGATCGGTCACGGCGGCATGGGCGTCGTCTACGAGGCCGAGCAGGTCTCGCTGGGCCGGCACGTCGCCCTCAAGGTGTTGCCGAAACAGCTGCTGGCGAACGCCCAGACCAAGCGGCGCTTCCAGCGCGAGGCCAAGGCGGCGGCCAAGCTGCACCACACCAACATCGTGCCGGTCTTCGGCGTCGGCGAGCACGAGGGGCTGCCCTATTACGTCATGCAGTTCATCCCGGGGCTGGGCCTCGACGAGGTGCTGGAGGAATTGCAACGGCTCCAACCCGGCAAGCCGGGGAGCGGGAGCAGCCCCGGGCTGACGGGGGGCGAACTTCGCGTCTCCCGCAAGGACGTCTCCGCCGCCGCCGTCGCACGGTCGCTCGTGACCGGCTGCTATGCGCCGGCGGCGGAGCAGCCGGACGATTCGCCTGCGGCCCGGAGCGACGTGACCGCCGCGCATGCCCCGGCTGCGGTCGCCTCATCTCCGGGGGCGGACGCCCCCGGCTCGCCGAATGAGACTCCGGTCGCAGGGCGGCTGTCCGAAACCTTCTCCCTGTCGTCCTCATCCGCTGTGCTGCCGGGGACCGGAAGGCAGTCGGGCAAGAAGCGACTTACTTACTGGCAAAGCGTGGCCAAGATCGGCGTCCAAGTGGCGGACGCCCTGGAGTATGCCCATCGCCAGGGGATCCTGCACCGCGACATCCAGCCGTCCAACCTGCTCCTGGACACCACCGGCACGGTCTGGGTGACCGACTTCGGCCTGGCCAAGGCGGACGATCAGGAAAACTTGACGCACACCGGCGACGTCCTGGGCACCCTGCGCTATATGCCGCCCGAGGCGTTCGACGGCAAGACCGACGCCCGCAGCGACGTCTACGCGCTGGGGCTGACGCTCTATGAGCTGTTGGCCTTCCGCCCGGCATTCGACGAGAAGGAGCGCAACCGGCTGATCAAGCAGGTGACGACGGCCGAGCCGGCGCGGCTGGATCGGCTGAACCGGGAGGCGCCGCGCGACCTGGTCACGATCGTTCACAAGGCAATCGAACGCGACCCGGGCCGCCGCTATCCCACCGCGGCCGAGCTGGAGGCTGACCTCAAGCGCTTCCTGGACGACGAGCCGATCAAGGCGCGGCGGCAAACGCAGCTGGAGCGCTACGTGCGCTGGGCCCGGCATCATCCCGGCATTGCGGTGCTAGGGGGCGTACTGACGGCGGTTCTGGTCCTGGTCACGGCGGCGTCGCTGCTGGCCGCCGGTTACTTCAACCGAGCCGCCCAGAGCGAGCGGGACGCCCGGCAAGAAGCCGAGGACGCGCGGGCGAAGGCGGCGACCTCGGCCGCCGCCGAAGCCGCGGAACGCGACAAGGCGCAAGGCGCCCTCTACCACTCGCTGGTGGGCGAGTCTCGGGCCACGCGCGCGGCCCGGCAAGTGGGCTATCGCGAGCGGGTCTTCGAGCTGCTCCGCGAAGCCAGCCGGCTGGAGACGCCCGAGCGCGACCCCAGCGCCCTGCGCCGCGAGGCGGCCGAGGCCCTCGGCGACTTCGTCGGCAACCGTCCCTGGATGCTGCCAAGCTCGTTGCTCCCCAGTGACTATAGAAAAGCGTGGTTCGACCCGCTGACCCATCGGCTCGCGATCAGCCAGGCCGGCGGCAAACTCCGCTACATCGACCCGGCGGAGGGGCGCGAGGCTGTCAGCCTCAGCGTGCCGGGCGGAGAGATCCAGAATCTAAGCTTCGCACCGGACGGCCGGAGGATGGCGATTCAGTCCTCGGACGGAAATCGGGTTTACCGCCGGGGTCCCGACCACGACACCTGGACGCTGGATCGAACACTGGAGCGGGGATCGCCCTTTCCGCACCTGACCGCCGATGGCCGGACCATTGCGGTGCAGACGTCCGCGCGGCCCTGGTCGCTCCGCGATCTCGACAGCGGCGCGACGACGGAGATCGACCCCCTGGCCGGTCAATCCAATCCGGACGGAATCCGGGTGGTTACCCACGGCATCGCTCTGAGTCCCGACGGCCGGTTGCTGGCCGCCTCTTTGGAGCTCACAGGGCGAGGTACGCCAACGCTAGAGGTCGTGCTTTTCGACGCGGCCACCGGCGCCCTCAAGGCTCGCCAAGCCTGGCCTTTCGCAATTTTCACAGACCTCCGCTTCAGCGACGACGGCGCGCTTCTGGCCTGTGGTGGGGACGGCGGCTTCGTGGTGTACTCCACCGCCCATGGTCTGCCGGAGATCATCGGACCCATGGATACCGCGACATCGTTCGGGTTCGGGCTGGAGGGGCGTCTCCTCGTCGTCGCCAGCATCGCCGGCGGCGTTAAGATCTGGAGCACCGCGACGCGCCGCGAACTCGCCTCGCTGTCGCTGCCGAGCGGAATCGACTATCACGCGAACATTAGCGCCGATGGCCGCTGGGTCTATGTGGCCAATACGTGGGGCGCCGGGATCTGGGACCGAGCCGGGACTGGAGAGCGTCTTGAGCTGAGCGGCCACGCGGGTGGCGTTCCCGGTATCGCCTTCGCCCCCGACGGTCGGTTGCTCGCATCGACGAGCAAGGACGGAACCGTCCGGATCTGGGACCCCGAAACGGGTTTGCTCCAGCATGTCATCGCGACGGACGTCATCGACACCCAGAGCTGCGCCTTCAGCCTTGATGGCAGCCTGCTGGCGATCGGCTCGATGAACGGAAAGCGGCTCTGGCTAGCGCGAACCGGCGACTGGAGAGAATTGCCGCAGACCGTATCCCTGAGTGTCACGTTCGTGGCGTGCCACCCCGACGGGCGGCGCCTGGCCGTTGCTACGCTCGACGGCCTGGAGATCCTGGAGCTGCGCCAAGGCGATGGCGCCCTGGCGACTCCGGCAACCGATCCGTTCCTCAAAACGATCCAAAAAGTGTCGTCCCCCCGGTGCACCAGTTGTGCTCTCAGTCGTGACGGGCGCTACGCGGCGTTCGTCGAGTCGGACCACCGGATCCGGATCCTGGAGGTTCAGACGGGGCGCGCCGTGCCTTATTCGGGCCCAGGCCTCCTTTTCGGGTGGCACGGCCTGGCCTTTCGCTCCGCCAACGAGCTGGTTTTTGTCGCGGCCGATAGCACGCTCGAGGTGTGGGACGTGCCCGGCGACAGGCACGTGAAGACGATCGGCGCCTCGGGCGCCTTCCGGGGTGGCGCAATCGCCGTCAGCGCCGATGGCCGCTGGGCCGCCGCCGAGCGGACGTCCGAACGCGTCGCGCTTATCGACCTGGAGCAGGGAGAGATCGCCTGGACCTTCCGCGAGGAGCGCGGCTCTGTCTGGTCGCTCGCCTTCTCACCGGACGGCCGTCGGCTGGCGGTCGGACTGTCCGACGGGGGGCTGGCGGTGTGGAAACTGGATCGGGTTCGCACGCTGATTGACGAAGCGCTGGCGGCGCCGCACGGTTAGACCGAGCTTGCGGCTATGCCGCCGCCGGTCGCTCCGCGCGACCTCACGGGCGCGGGTGTGAGGCGAGCGGGGGGCGTAAGCCCCCTGATTCTTCGCACCAATCAGGGGACTGACGCCCCCCGCTCGCCCTCTACATTTTCAGTCCCACCGCATCCGCCACCTTGCGGCAGTCGCGCATCATCTGCCGGAACGCCGCGGGCGTCAGCGCCTGGTAGCCGTCGCTCAGCGCCTTCTCCGGGTGCGGATGAATCTCCACGATCAGGCCGTCCGCCCCCGCCCCCACCGCCGCTCGCGCCATCGTCGCTACCAGGCTGGCTTTGCCTGTGCCGTGGCTGGGATCGACCATCACCGGCAAGTGCGTCTTCTCGTGCAGATAGGGGACCGTGGCCAGCGGCAATGTGAATCTCGTGTGATCCTCAAAGGTGCGAATGCCGCGCTCGCACAGGATCACCTGCTGATTGCCGGTTTTGAGGATGTACTCGGCCGCCAGCAGGAACTCGTCCATCGTCGCCGACGGACCTCGCTTCAGCAGCACCGGCAACCGCGATTCGCCCACCGCTTCCAGGAGCGGATAGTTCTGCATGTTGCGGGCGCCGACCTGCAGCACGTCGGCGTACTGCGCTACGAGATCGACCTGTTCCTTGGCCATCACCTCTGTTACGACGGCCAGGCCGGTCGCGTCCCGCGCCTCGGCCAGCAGCTGCAATCCCTTTTCCTTCAAGCCCTGGAAGCTGTACGGACTGGTGCGCGGCTTGAAGGCGCCGCCGCGCAGGCCGGCCGCGCCGGCTTCCTTGACGATCTGAGCGATCTCCAAAATCTGCTCGCGGCTCTCCACCGAGCATGGCCCCGCGATCACGCCGAGCCGGCCGCCGCCCACCACGAGGTTGCGAGCCTTCACCACGGTCGGCTCGCGCTTGATCTCCGTGCTGGCCATCTTGTACGGCGCCAGGATCGGGACGACTTTTTCGACGCCTTCCATGGTTTCGAGGGCCTGCTTGGCCCCGTCGCGCTTTTCGCCGAGCGCCGCCACCACGGTCAGTTCGGATCCCTCTACGAGGTGGCTGCGCAGGCCGAGCTGCTCGATGAGGGCGACGACGTCGTCGATCTGGCATTTCGGCGCCCCTGGTTTCATGACGACGATCATGGTTGCGACTCCCCAAGCGGCGTTTACTTTGCGCCCCGCATCCGGGGGCTTACGCCCCCGGCTCGCCCTGACCCCTGAAAAAAAGGGGAACCCCGGCGAGATACGCGCCGGGGTTCCCTACGATCGGACATTGGCTGCACCCGACGGCAGCCCGTCGGCTGCGTTTAGTGCAGCCTCACCTGGTCGCTATTACACACTCGGATCACCTCCTTCCACTGGGGCCTCCCCACCGCCCGGCCCGAACCAGCAGACCGCGAGATGGGCTTGATCCCGTCGCACCACGTTCGTGCGAACCCAACCCCTTCATTCTAATCGCTTCAGACGGACGGTCAAGCACGGCGCCGTCACGACCGCGCCCCGAAGTACAGTCCGATGAGACCGGACACCACGGCCTGCGTCCCGTCCAGCGGGATCTGGTTTTGCGTCGAAACGGATTGGTTCATGAGGTGAATCATGACAATGACGCCCAGCCCCACCATGGCCAAGAGCGCGACCCACGCTTCAATGTCCTGGTAGGGCGCCGGCGGCGGATCGCCCCACAGAAGATGGACACCTCGGGTGATTAGCAGACCCACGAAGTAGGCGACGAGCACCGCGGCGATCTGGATCAGCAGCCACTGCAAGGACGTGTCCTTGGGCAGCTGAAAATCGGCCTGGTCCTTGAAGAGGAGGACGCACAGGCCGATATAGCCGCCGGCCAGGACGAAGCGGATCACGCCGCCGGGAACGTGCAGCGGATGGGCGCCGCTGACGTGGCGGCCGATCGTCTTGCCGTGCGCCGTGAAATAATGGGCGAGGATCAGCACCATCAGGACCTGCAACGAGATGAGAAACACCGGCAGGTGGTGCTGCGCGTCCTTCAACGACTCGCCGGCCGGATGAAACAGGGCCACGATCCACAAGAGGGCCAAAACGCCGAGCGCCAGAATGGCCCGGACGCTGCCGGCCGGCCAGCCCCAGGCGTGGCGGCGATAGGTGGGAGCGGGAGCCGCAGCCGATGCGGTCGGCACAGCGGGTGGCGCTTGGGACATCGTCGGCCTCCAGGTTGCAACACGGGCAGTCGTGCTGCCATTGTGAGGAACCGCGCCGCCGTCTGCAAGAGGCGGTCCATGCTCCACGTCTCCGCGGATCGGGTTGGCCTTCTGCCGTTCGCCCCTTTTGCTTAGAGTATAGGCGCGGCGGCGACGGCCTTGACGCTCCGCGGGGGCCTTGCTATATCCCGCCCACTCGATCCTAGCGATCCCGCATCCGGCTCCAGCCAAGGACGGCGCATATGAACAAGACCGCTCTCATTACCGGAATCACCGGCCAGGACGGCAGCTACCTGGCTGAGCTGCTGCTTGAGCTGGGCTACCGCGTCTGCGGCGTCGTCCGCCGATCCAGCACCGAGAATTTTTCGCGCATCGAGCATCTGCGCGGCCGGGTCGAGCTGTTCCAGGCCGACCTGCTCGATCAGACCTCGCTGGCCGTCGTCCTCCGCGACGTCGTCCCCGATGAGGTGTACAACCTCGCCGCCATGTCGTTCGTGCCGACCAGCTGGCAGCAGCCGGTCTTGACCGCCGAGTTCACCGCCGTCGGCGTGACGCGGCTGCTCGACGCCCTGCGCCAGGAGTGCCCCAAGGCTCGTTTCTACCAGGCCAGCAGCAGCGAGATGTTCGGCAAGGTCCGCGAGACGCCGCAGCGCGAGACGACGCCGTTCCATCCGCGCTCGCCCTACGGCGTCGCCAAGGTCTACGGCCATTACCTCACCGTCAACTACCGCGAGAGCTACGGCCTTTTTGCGTGTTCCGGTATCCTTTTTAACCATGAATCGCCGCGGCGCGGCCTGGAGTTCGTGACGCGCAAGATCACGGACGGCGTGGCTCGCATCAAGCTCGGCTTGGCCCATGAGCTGCGGCTGGGCAACCTGGACGCCAAGCGCGACTGGGGCTTCGCCGGCGATTACGTCCGCGCCATGTGGCTGATGCTGCAGCAGGATGAGCCGGACGATTACGTCATCGGCACCGGCGAAACGCACAGCGTCGAGGAGTTCGTATCGATCGCGTTCGGCCACGTCGGCCTCGACTGGCGGCCGTATGTGGTGCAGGACCCGCGTTTTTATCGGCCGGCCGAGGTGGACCTGCTGCTGGCGGACCCGTCCAAGGCGCAGGGCTGTTTGGGTTGGCGCGTGGATGTGCCGTTCGAGCAGCTGGTCCGGCGGATGGTGGACGCGGACCTGGCGGCCCTGTCGGCGATGCGGCCGGCGTCGGTGCGGATCGTTGCCTGAGGGAACGCAATGCGGGTGCTGGTCAACGACCTGTGGTCGAGCGGCGCGAAAACCGGCATCGGTCACTACACCGCCCAGCTGATGCAGGCGATGCGGCGTCAGGCGGTCGGCGACCAGATCGAGAGCTTTCCCGGCCCGTGGCTGACGGCGGCGCACGGCCTGGGACGGCGCATGCGGTCGGCGCTGCAACGAGAAGCGAAGGGGAAGACCGGCCCGTCGCCGCACGGCTGGCGGGCGTGGTGCGTGCGGCAAGCCCGATCCCTGGGACGCGGCGTTCTCACCTTGCATCTGCGCTTCCGCGGCGCGGGATGCGATCTCTACCACGAACCGAACAACATCCCCCTGGCGACCGACCTGCCGACGGTTGCAACCGTCCACGACCTTTCCGTCTTGCTGCACCCCGAATGGCATCCGGCCGATCGCGTGGCCGAGTATGAGGCCCGCTTCCGGGAGGGTCTCGGGCGGTGCCGCCATTTCTTGGCCATCTCGGAATTCGCCCGGCAAGAGCTGATCCGAAAGCTCGGCCTGCGTCCCGACCGGGTCACGCGGACCTACATGGGGGTGCGCCCCGGTCTGGGTCCGGCGCCGGAGGCGGAGGTGCAGGCGACGCTGCAGCGCCTGGGACTGCCGCCGCGCTACTTCCTTTACCTCGGCACGATCGAGCCGCGCAAAAATGTAATGACTTTGCTGCGGGCTTACGTGAAGCTGCCGGCCGCGGTGCGAGAGCGCTGTCCCTTACTGCTGGCGGGCGGATGGGGTTGGAGCTCGGCCGACGTGGCAGCCTTCCTTGATGCGGAGGCCCGTCATCGCGGCGTGATTTGGAGCGGCTATCTGCCGGAGGAGCACGTCGCCGCGGTGATGAACGGCGCCCGCGCTTTGGTCTATCCGAGCCTGTACGAGGGCTTCGGAATGCCGCCGGTGGAGATGCTGGCATGCGGCGGAGCGGTCCTTTGTTCGAC
>DATKHW010000782.1:0-3499 GCA_035546275.1 Gemmataceae bacterium | reverse complement strand
GGTCGCCCTCGCACAAGACGGCCATGCCGCGATCGGCCTGCGGGAACAGCAGCAGCAGATGATCGATCAGCCGGCCGAGGACTGGGTCCAATTCCAGCGCCCGGCCCAGGTCGCGGGCAATGGCCAGCACCGTCTGCAGCTTGTAGGCGGCGTTTTGCGAAAAGATGGTGGCGTTGGCGGCGCTGGCGTCGATGGTCGCGCGGACGATCGGCTCCGGAGACGACGGCGGGGGCGTCGCCGGCCGATCGCAAAGCAGCTGAAAGGTGTGCGGCCCGATCCGCAGCTCATCGCGTTCGGTGAGCGGAGCGCGCCCGCTCATGCGGCTGCCGTTGAGGAAGGTGCCGTTGCTGCTGCCGAGGTCTTCGATGAAATAGGAGCCGTTCTCGCAGACGACGCGGGCATGGTGACGGCTGACCGACAGCGAATCGAGATAAACCGCCACGTCGGGTTGCCGCCCGATGAGCGTGCCGTCGGCGTCCAGCGGATAGCGCTGGCCGGCGTGGGGTCCCTTGGTGGAAATGAGTGCGGCCATCCTGCTGTTTTATGCGGCGGCCGGCCGGCGGCATCGTGGGACGGGCAAGGCGGGCCGCCTCATGGCGCTTTCATGCGCTGCAGCGCCGCCTTCGCTTCACGGCTGAGGCGCTGATCCGTCGGCCCCTTTGCCGTCTCCTCCAGCACCTGACGGGCCTCGTCCGTGCCGATCGTCTCCAGCACCGAAACCGCCCGAATACGAGCCGTTTCCTCCGAAAAAGAATCCGTCAGCCGGCTCAGCAGCAACTCCAAACGCCAGCGCACCTCCGCCGATGGCTTGTGTTCATAGGTGTTTCTCATCTCCGCCTCCGCGGCCTTGCCCAGCTTGGCCAGGTCCCGGGTCGCCTTCTCGCGCACGTCGAAGTCGTCGGAATCGAGATCGGCGATGAGCCGAGGAATGCGCGGGTCCGGCGGCGGGGGCGGCTTCAGCTGTTCGCGGAGGAAGGCGACGCTGTCGGCCGGCGTCGCCTTCATTGCCCGGACGGCGTGGACCACGTCAGCGGCGTTGCCGCCGCCCAGCTCGCGCCACTCCGCCTCCAATCGTCCCCGCGACAGACTCTTAACGTCCCAAATCAGCACCGTCCCGTCGGGCGCCGCCGCGGCCAGCGTCTTGCCGTCCGGGGCGAAGGCGATCGCTGCGGCCTCGGCCTTGTCGTCGTGAAGCGTCAGCAGCTCATTGCCCGTTTCCAGGTCCCATAAAGTCACGGCCTGACCGCCGGTCGCCAGCGTCTTGCCGTCGGGCGACAACGCGAAACAGGCGGCATCCATGTCGCCGCCGTCGTAGCAATAGATCTCAACCCAGGTTTCGACCTCGCTGACACGGATGGTGCGGCCTTGCGTCCAGACGAAGGCGCCGCCGTCCAGCAGGAAAGCGGCGTAGCGGATAGGACCGCCGCGGCCGACCAGGCGGCGGCGCTCATCCTGGAAATCGTCTTCCAGCCGCCACACGGTCAGCGCGCCGCCGTCGCCCCCCGCCGTCAGGTACTGTCCGTTCGGCGAGAACGCCAGGACCGACGCCTCCTTCTCGTGCAGCAGCAGCCGGCTCTGCTCCTTACCGGAAGCGGCGTCCCAGAGAACGACGTGATCGTCGTCGCCCGCCGTGGCCAGGGTCTTGCCGTTGGGCGCATAAGCCACGGCGAGGACGCCGTC
Organism: Gemmataceae bacterium; assembly: GCA_035546275.1. Taxonomy (GTDB): domain Bacteria; phylum Planctomycetota; class Planctomycetia; order Gemmatales; family Gemmataceae; genus UBA4732. The sequence goes on along the minus strand of DATKHW010000782.1, from coordinate 1,819 downwards.
GGGGTGCGCCTTGAACTGGAGGATCTCGTCGCCGCTTGCGACGTTGAAGATATGCACGGAATCGGCGGCGCCGACGGCGAGGGTTTTGCCGTCCGGAGCGAACGCCAGACATTTCGCATCCACCTTGACGCTGCGGAGAAGCTTCCCGGACGTTGCCTCATAGAGGCGGACGGGGCCGCCGCTGATGCAGGCGACCGTCTTGCCGTCCGGCGTGAAGGCGACCCGACACGCAGCTGTCGGCGAGGCGCCGCCGCCCATGCGGATCAGCGGCGTTTGATCCGCAGCAGCGGCCCAAACGGGGAGCAGCGTCACGAGAGCAACGGCGACGGCGGTGCGCGGCGACGACATGAGGACTCCGGCTCAGATGCGTAGGGCAAGGCGCGGCGGGACAGGGCCGCCTTTCCTTTCGTCGCGGCGTCGCGGCAAAATGTTCCACCTTTGCCGGAAATGGGTTCGCGCTCGATAGGCGCTGACGACGGCAGCGCCTCTAATCCGCCGGCGCCGTTGCGACTTCCGCCACCGGCGCCGCCTCCGGCTCGACGACCGGCGTCTCGACGGCTACCGCCGCTCCGCCGCTCGACGCCGGCCGCAGCAGGCCAATCATCAGCACCGACAGCAGCGTCATGCCCACGGAGAACCATCCCACCGTCGCATAGCCGGTCAGCGCCTTCGTGGCCGTTTCGCCCATCATGGCGCCGCCGATCACCGCGGCCAGTCCCAGCGCCAGCTGCTGCACCGCCGAGTTGATGCTCATGAAGCTGCCGCGCTGGTGCGGCTCCGCGCACGCCGTGATGAGCGCCATCGCCGGAACCATCCGGCCGGAAGTCAGGATGAACATCAGCGTCGTCGCCCCTAGCACCAGCGGCAGCGCCAGGCCGGCCGGCAGGTTCGTCACCAGCACGAGCGGCGCCACGGTCAGCGCGGCCAGCACGCGAAACATGAGCGGCTTGCCGAAACGGTCCGACATCCGGCCGAACCACGTCAGCGTCCACAGCGTCGCCGCGCCGCCGCAAACATACACCAGGATCAGCGCCCAGTTGTCCATGCCGACGTTCTTCACGAGAAAGTCCGGCGTGAACGCCCCGACGGTGAACGATCCCAGGACCAGGACCATCATGAACAGGTAGGCGACGAGATGGCCCGGATGCACCAGGACCGTACGGTAGCGCGCCAGGATGCTCCAGAAGCCGACCGGGGCCGCACCGGCCGGTCGCGGCAATGGCGGCAGCACCACCTGCATCAGCACGAGGATCAGGACGCCCAGCCCGGCCAAGGCGGCGAACGGCGCCTGCCAATAGACGAACACGTCGGCCACGAGCAGGCCGACCGGGACGCCGACGATCGACGCCACGGAGAAAGCGGACATCAAAACGCCCATCGCCGTGCCGCGCCGCGCCTCGGCGAAGCGGTCGCCGACGATGACAAGTGTGGCCGACGCTCCGACGCCGCCGAACGCCCCCGCCACGACGCGGCCCAGGAGCAGCATGGGATAGTTCGGCGCCAGAGCGCAAAGGCCGGTGCCGAAGACGAAGCCCGTGTAGAGGCAGGACAGAAGCCGTTTGCGGTCGAAGCGGTCCATAAAGAAGGCGGCCAGTAAGCCGGCAATGGCCGCGCTGACGGCGTAGGCCGCCACAATGTAGCTGAATTGTTCGTGATTGAGGCCGAAGCCGTGCTGCTCCGGCGCTTTTTCCAGCAGCGGCCCGAGCGGCATGACGATCATGAAATCGACGATGTGCGTGAACTGCACCGCGGCCAGGACGATCAGGAGCAGCCACTGCAAGCGCGTCAGCGCAGGCAGTGGGGCGGCGGGCTCGGTTTC
>DATKHW010000781.1:0-5140 GCA_035546275.1 Gemmataceae bacterium | reverse complement strand
CCTGCCCAGACGCCCCCTCCGCATGGTACACTCCCAGTCGTCCCCGCGTCCCCGGTGCGTCGAGGTGCATCATGCCAAAGCTCGCCTACGCCATCCGTATTGCGATCCCTGAGCGCCCCACGGCGTCATCCGGCCGCTTCACGCTTGCCGATTCCTGCCCCGTCGCGTCGATTCGTCGCCCCGCGGGCGCGCCGCTTTTCACGATGACGGCCCATCGCTGCCCCCGTGCGCCGGTCCGTGCCGATCAACCCAGGGGGTGCGTCGCGCACACGTGTCGGTCTGACGGCCTGACAGGACGAGGCGTTTCGGGGCGGCGTCCGGCGCTCATTGTCAGACCGCCATCCCCGATGACATGGCGGTCTGACCCCGTAGGGCCCAGCAGCCGGGAACGCGTCGCCCCCTTGCGGACTCCGCCCCTCCCGCCGCGTACAATCTCCCCGTCCGCCTCTCCCGACGGCCGGCCCGCGCCGCTCCGTCCCGAGGCCGCGGTCCAAAGGTTGCGTCATGGACAGCGCCCTCATCGTCCACCGCCTGCAATTCGCCTTCACCATCTCCTACTACTACCTCTTCCCGCAGCTGACCATGAGGCTCGCCCCGCTCTCGTCGAGCGCGGCGCCGCCGTCGTCATCCTCGGCCAACCCAATATGGACGAGCAACGGCTCGACGATCCGCTCTGCGTCCCCGGCGCCCTGAGCTTCCTGACGCATCGCCGCTGGGAGGCCGAGGTCAAAGGCTTGGACAATTTCCCGCGCGACCAGTGGCCCGACAATATTCCACTCTTGTACTGCTGCAACCACATCATGGTCGGGCTGGGCGCCGTGTTCCTCGCCGTGACGGCGCTGGCGGTCTTCCTGCTGTGGCGCCGGCGGCTCTGGACGGCCCGCTGGATGCTGTGGCTCATCCTGGCGACTTCGCCGTTTCCGTATGGACGCGGGCCTTGTGTGGTGGCTGATCGGGACGGCCCTGGCGGTGGGGTATTTCGTCTTTTTGTATCGCTCTTTTCGGGGCAAGGTCCCGCTGGAGGAGGAAGGAGCTGAGGCGCCTGCCGGCCAATCATCGTCGGACCGCGGCTGAAACGGTGCAGGTCGGGAATTGATGTTCATTTTAAGAGTATAAATATGAACATACGCCATCTACCCGTGCGAATTCTTTCACTTGACTTCGCATCCGCGACGTGTACGTTAAGCGGGAACAAGCCGATCGTCGGGCAAATCGGCGTCAGTTCATATTAATTCTTTTAATATGAACTGACGCAATTAACGCCAGGCCGTCGAATCCCTCCCTCGCCTTCTTTACACATCGGAGTGTCCCATGTTCTATCGCACCTGGCGTCAATGGAGCCGTTTCATCATGGAGTCCGTGCGGCGCAACGCCGCCGGCAGCAGGAAGCAGGCGCGCGCGTCTTCCTTCCGGCCGCGGTTGGAAGTTCTCGAAGAACGGGCCTGTCCATCGACGCTTGGCGACGTCTTCGTCATCGAACTCGAGAACCACAACTGGACTCAAACTGCAAGCGAGAACAGCGACCAGCTGGCGCTGCTCGGCAATGCCGCAGCCCCCTACATCAACAGCCTCGTCACCCCCGGCATGATAGACCCCGTGACCGGACAGACCAACCCCGCCGAGCAGCAAACCTCGTACGCCAGCGACTACTACAACGTGGACTACAGCAACCCGTCGGTCAGCATCCACCCGTCCTTGCCGAACTACATCTGGCAGGAGGCGGGCATCCCCGCGACCCCGGGCACCCCTACTCAAGACCTAACCGACGGCGATCCGTACGCGATCAACCCCGCGACCGGGAACAACTTCATCGTCAACGCCCCCAGCCTCAGCGCGTTGCTTCAGAACGCTTATGGCACTGCCGGCTGGAGGTCCTACCAGGAAGACATGCAGTTCACCGGCTTGAGTGTGCCGACGGTGACCGCCGGCGGCACCATACCCAACGGCGGGACGAACCCCTTTAACGGCAGCACTCAGTACGCCTTCGCGCCCAGGCACGACGGCGCCCTCTACTTCACCGCCACGAACGGCGGCACGCTCAACGGCCCGGGTCCCGCCGACTCCTCGAACACGGAAGCCGCGTACTACGCGCCGCTGCAACAGCTGCAAACGGACCTGAATAACAACACCGTCGCGATGTACAGCCTCATCACCCCGGACCTGTACAATGACATGCACGGCCCAGCTGATTTTAACTTCACCTACAACGGGGTCGCCTACCTCGGCAGCCCCACCAACCCGGGCTCGGATCAAGAGTCGGTCGCGCTGGGCGACAATTTCCTTTCCAAGATCATCCCCGAGATCATGGCTTCCCAGGCCTACCAGAACAACGGCGCGATCATTATCCGGATGGACGAAACCGAAGGTGGAAATTCGACGGCATTCACCCTGCCGGAAATCGTCATCTCGCCGCTGGCCAAGGGCAACGCCTACGACAGCACCATCACTTACACCCACTCTTCCGACTTGAAGAGTTTGCAGGAACTCTTTGGCGTGACCGGCGGCGGGTTGCTGGGCGACGCCAACACTCCGAACACGAGCGACCTGAGCGACATGTTCAAGGCAGGCGCGCTGAACACCCCGGTCGTCACGAACCCCGTGGCCGCGGAGTTCCCCGGATTGGGCGTGTGGCGTAACGTGAACGACGCCTGGCAGCAGCTCACCCCCTCCAACTTCAACGCCTCCCAGGTGGCCGTCGATTCCGGCGGCGACGTGGTCGCGGAGTTCCCGGGCGTTGGCGTGTGGCTCTATAACAACAGCACGAGCGCTTGGGGGCAGCTGACCCCCGGCAGCTTCAACGCTTCGCAGGTCAGCATTGCCGGCGGCGACGTGGTCGCGGAGTTCCCGGGCGTCGGCGTGTGGCGTTACGAAGCGGGCAGCTGGCAGCAGCTCACCCCGGGCTCGTTCAACGCCTCCTCGGTGGACATCGATTCCAGCGGCGACGTGGCCGCGGAGTTCCCAGGCGTGGGCGTCTGGCGCTATGAGACCGCCGGCGGTTGGGCGCAGCTGACGCCCGGCGGCTTCAACGCCACGCAGGTCAGCATCGCCGGCAACGGCCTCGTGGCCGCCGCGTTCAACGGCGTCGGCGTGTGGCTTTATAACGCCGGCTGGCAGCAGCTGTCAAACACCACCGCCACGATCTCCAAGATAGACGTGGACGCCAACGGCGACGTGGCCGTTGATTTCCCCGGTTATGGCGTATGGCGCTACGAGAGCGCGACCGGCTGGAACCAGCTAAGCCCGGCCGACGCATCCCTGGGGCTCAATGCGCTCGACGCCTCGCTCCTGGCGATCGACGCCTCCGGCAACGTGGTCGTCGACATCCCCGGCCAGGGCGTGCGGCGCTGGGACGGCACAGCCGGCTGGGAGCAGCTGACCACCCTTGGCGCCTCCGCGCTCGACGCCTGAGCGCCGTTCCGACCGCCCGTGGAAAGGGGACGGCGCAGATACCTTCAAGACGAATCTGCGCTGCCCCCTTTGCCTGCTTATCCAGTCGAGCCAGCGCCTCGGCCAGCAGCGGGTGTGCCTCGCAGGGTTGCACGCTCAGCCCCCGGAAAGGCGGGCGGAGAACGCATCGGGGGCCGGTCACCGCCGCCGAGCGGGCCGCGGCCGTCGTCGAGCGCTTCGTCGCCACGGCGCCGAATGGGTCAAGGGGGAAGCAAGGAGGCGCGGCATTTTCTCCACGGCGGAATTCGGGGGATCGGCGCGAAGCGGAGCCAGGCAGATGGCGAAAGTGGACAAAGTTAGGACCAGGCATGGCGTACGCAGCGGGGCGTTCCTCCCAGGGTGCGGTTGGAGGAATGGTTGCCGATTAAAGCAAAGCTCGGAAACCTAGCCGCCGACCCGCCGTCACGGCCGCTTCTCCAGCGGCACGTAGGCCACATCGTGTTTGCCGACGAAGACCTGTTCCGGTCGGAAGATGCGGTTGTTCTTCAGCTGCTCCAGCCAGTGCGACAGCCATCCGGCCACCCGCGCGATCGCAAACACCGGCGTGAACAGATCGCGCGGGATGCCGAGCGCCTGGTACACGATGCCGGAGTAGAAATCGACGTTGGGATAGACGCCCTTCTGGCCGAAGTTCGGCATCCCGGCCGCCAGCCGTTCTAGCTCCATTGCCATCTGGTACATTTTCGGACGGCCGGTCTCCACGAAGACGTTTTCGGCCAATTCCTGCAACACCGTCGCCCGTGGGTCCTTCACTTTGTAAACGCGGTGGCCGAAGCCCATCACCTTTTTCTTGTGGGCGACCGCGTCGTCCAGCCATTTGCGTACGTTCTCGACGGAGCCGATCTCGTCGAGCATGTCCAACACTTCCTCGTTAGCGCCGCCGTGCAGCGGACCGGTCAGCGTGCCGATCGCCGCGCTAATCACCGTATAGGGATTGGCCAGCGTCGAGCCGGTCACGCGGGCGCTGAACGTCGAGGCGTTCATGGTGTGTTCGGCGTGCAGGATCAGGCAGGCGTCCAGCACGCGGGCCACGGCCGGGGACGGCTCGTGCTCGGTGAGCATGTAATAGAAGTTGGCGGCGTGGCCGAGGTCGTCGCGCGGGGCGATCGCGTCGTCGCCGTGCCGCAGGCGATGGAAGGCGGCCACGATCGTCGGCATCTTGGCGATCAAACGGACCACCGCTTCCCAGTTGCCGTGCGCGTTGCTCACGTCGCGGGAGGGGTAGAACATGCCCATCGCGGCGACGCCGGCCTGGAGCGCGTCCATCGGATGCCCGGTTTCCGGCAGGCATTTCATCAAATCTATGAGGCGGTACTTGATGCGGCGGTGGTGGCGGAGTTGGTCGTCGAAGCCGGCCAGTTCGCGCTGCGTCGGCAGCTCGCCTTTGAGCAAGAGGTATGCGGTCTCCTCGAAGCTGCTCTCGCGGGCCAGCGTCTCGACGGCGACGCCGCGGTACTCCAGCCGCGCCCGTTTGCCGTCGATGAAACTGACCGCCGACTCGGCGGCCGGCACATCGGCCAGGCCCGGCCGAAATTCCATCTCGCTCATGGCGTTTCCACCCCGACATTGTGGCGTACATGCGACCGCGGATATCGGCGGCTCGTTGGCGCTATTATGCCAAGTCGGCGGCGCAAGGGCAAATGGGCGAGCGGCGCGGCGCAAAGCTCTTGCTTGCGCTGCGAGCTTTGCGCCG
>DATKHW010000780.1:0-4937 GCA_035546275.1 Gemmataceae bacterium | reverse complement strand
CACGATGTCCTGCTTGGCGATATGGGCGGCGACGAGCTCGGCCTGTTTTGCCTTGTAGGCGTCGGACATTTCCTTGGCGTAACCGCCGGCGGTTTCCGCCTGCCTGAATTCCTCATCCTCGACCGCGATGAATTTCGCGCCGAGAGACTCGACCTGCTCCTTGGCGGCCGGGCGCACATCGGTCGCGGTGACGACGGCGCCGAGGCGACGCGCCGTGGCGACCGCCTGAAGCCCGGCGACGCCGACACCCATGATGAAGATGCGCGCCGCCGGCACCGTTCCGGCCGCCGTCATCATCATCGGCAGCGCCCGGCCGAATTCGGCGGCGGCGTCGATCACGGCGCGATAGCCGGCGAGATTGGCCTGGCTCGACAAGACGTCCATGACCTGGGCGCGCGTGATGCGCGGCATCAGCTCCATGGCGAACGCCGTGACGCGGCGGACGGCCAGGGCTTGGATGCCCGCCGCGTTGGTGTAGGGCTGGAGGAAGCCGATCAGGGTCGCGCCTTCCTTGACCCGGCCGGCTTCCTCGACGGTCGGCGGCTGGACCTTGAGCAGCACGTCGGCTTGCCCCAGTGCATCCACGTCGAGGCGGGCGCCCTTCTCCTCGTAGGCCGGATCCAGGAACCCGGCCGCGGCGCCTGCGCCCGGCTCAACGAGGATCTCGAGGCCGGCCCCCTTCAGCTTCGTCGCCAGGTCGGGAACCAGCGCCACGCGCCGCTCGCCCGGGACCGTTTCCTTCGGAACGCCGACGATCATGTGAGCCTCCAAACGCGGCGCCGCAGCTCTCCGAACCACGGCTATTGTCGCTTCCTTTTCCCCAAAAGCCAACCAAATTGGACGCCACGGGGCGGCGTGTGAGTCGAGGCGGCAGGACGGCGGCGACGTGGTAACGGCGCTGCCGCCGCTGGAGATTCATAGGATGATGCTTGGAAAATAGTCAGACGGTCGCAGTATGAAGATTGGAGGAAAAACGCGGATGGCTGCCGAAATCAAGGTCGGCTGGCGCGGCGTCTTCCCGGCCGTGACGACGCAGTTCCGCCCCGACCAATCGCTGGACCTGGCCGGCACGGCCAAGCACATCGAAATCCTGCTGCAAGCCGGCGTGCAGGGCCTCATTTTGCTCGGCACCGTCGGCGAGAATTGTTCTTTGGAATACGCCGAAAAGCTAGAGGTGCTGCGCTCGGTCGTCGGTCAGGCGGCGGGCCGCGTTCCGGTGCTGGCCGGCGCAGCGGAATGCAGCACCGCGCTCGCTTGCCGCTTTGCGGCGGACGCCCGCAAGGCCGGCGTGGACGGCCTCATGGTCCTGCCGGCAATGGTCTACAAATCCGATCCGCGCGAAACGATGGCCCATTTCCGCGCCGTGGCCCGCGCGACCGATCTGCCCATCCTCTGCTACAACAACCCCGTCTCCTACGGCGTGGACCTGACGCCGGCGATGTTCGCCGACCTGGCCGACGAGCCGCGTTTCGTCGCCGTCAAGGAATCGTCCGAGAACGTGCGGCGCATCACCGATCTGAAAAATCTCTGCGGCGATCGCTACCGGCTCTTTTGCGGCGTGGACGACCTGGTGCTGGAAAGCGTGCTGCTCGGGGCCGACGGCTGGGTGGCGGGGCTGGTCAACGCCTTCCCGGAGGAGAACCGGCTCTTGTGGGACCTGGCGACCGCCGGCCGCTGGGAAGACGCCGTTAAAATCTACCGCTGGTACACGCCCCTTTTGCACCTCGACACGCATCCCAAGCTGGTGCAGTACATCAAGCTCGCCATGGCCGAGACGGGACTCGGCGCCGAGACGGTCCGGGCGCCGCGATTGCCCGTCGTCGGCCGGGAGCGCGAAGACATCCTGGCCGTCATTCGCAAAGCCATCCAGACGCGACCCGCGAAGCAGGCTGTTTCATGAAAATCAAACGTATTCGCGCCTACCGGGTCGATCTGCCGCTCCACGAGGGCAGCTACAAATGGTCCGGCGGCAAATCGGTGACGGTGTTCGACAGCACCGTCGTCGAGGTCGAGACGGATTCCGGCGTCGTTGGCTATGGAGAGGTTTGCCCTCTGGGACCGTTCTATTTGCCGGCCTACGCCGACGGCGTCCGCGCCGGCGTCCGGGAGCTGGGGCCCCATCTGCTCGGCGAGAATCCGCTGGAGCTGCCGAAACTCAACCGCCGCATGGACGCCGCGCTCAAGGGGCATCCCTACGTCAAATCCGGCATCGACATGGCCTGCTGGGACATCTTGGGCAAAGTCACGGGCCAACCGGTCTGCACCCTGCTGGGCGGGCGCTACGGCGATGATTTCGGTCTTTATCGGGCCATTTCGCAGGAGTCGCCTGAAGCGATGGCCGAGCGCGTGGCCGGCTATCGCGCCGAGGGATATCAGCGGTTTCAGCTCAAGGTCGGCGGCGATCCCGCGGTGGACGTCGACCGCATCCGAGCGGTCGCCGCCAAGCTGCGGCCGGGCGACCGGCTGGTCGCCGACGCCAACACCGGCTGGCTGATGCACGACGCCATGCGCGTCGTCCGCGCGGTGCGCGACGTGGACGTCTATGTCGAACAGCCCTGCCTGAGCTACGAGGAGTGCCTTTCCATCCGGCGGCGCACGGACCATCCGTTCGTCCTCGACGAGGTGATCGACTCCCTGGGCGTGCTGCTCCGCGGCCATGCCGATCTTGCGATGGACGTGGTGAACCTCAAGATCAGCAAGCTCGGCGGTCTGACCCGGACGGCCCAGGCGCGCGACCTGTGCGTCTCCCTCGGCGTCGCCATGACGCTGGAAGATAGCTGGGGCGGCGACATCGTCACGGCGGCGATCGCCCATCTGGCGCACAGCACGCCGCCGGAATTCCGCTTCACGGCCACCGATTTCAACAGCTATGTCACGGTCGGCTTCGCCGAGGGGGCGCCGCAGCGCGTCAACGGTCGAATGGCCGCGAGCAATCGGCCGGGTTTGGGAATCGCGCCGCGAATGGATGTTTTGGGCAAACCTGTCCTTGAGGTTTGCTGATGCGGGATCCGACCGCGGGCGTCAGCCGAACCTTATTGAATCGACCAACTCTGGAGATCGACGAAATGCCAAAATCGCGGGCCGCCTGGCTCCTTGCCTTGTTCCTGCTGCTTCCCGCCGCCGGCCTCTCCGCCGTCGATGCGCCGCCCAAGACCGACGACGAACCGGCGAAGCCCACGTCGCACACGGATCGCACCATCGAAGGCTGGACCGTCTGCGTGGACGATCGCCTGCTGCAGCCGCCCAACGACGCGCTCGGCGCGCGGGCGCTCCGCTTTCTGGAAGCCAAGCTCTTCGACGTCAAGGCCGTGGTTCCAGAAAAGCCGCTCAAGAAGCTGCAAGGAGTCGTCATCGTTATGGATCTGACAAATGGCAACTTGGACGCGATGCAGTATCACCCCAGCGCCGAATGGCTCAAAGAGCATGGCTACTCGACCGACCTGGCCAAGTGCGTCCACATTCCGCGGGCGGCCGATTTGCCGACGCCGCGCAACATCAATGAGCAGCCGTGGTGCATCCTGCACGAATTGGCCCACGCCTATCACGATCAGGTGCTGGGCTTCGACGATCCGCGCATCGTGGAGGCCTATGAGCGCTACAAGAAGAGCGGCCACGGCGATTCCGTGCTGCTCTTCAACGGCAAGCACGTGCGGCACTACGCGCTGACGAACCACAAGGAGTTCTTCGCCGAAATGACGGAGGCCTATTTCGGCGTCAACGATTTCTATCCGTTCAACCGCGGCGAGCTGCTGGAAAGCGAGCCGGAGATCTACAAACTGCTCACGGAGATCTGGGACGGACCGCCCAAGTAGTCGCCATTCCGCAGAGGAAAAGAGGCCGATTCCCTCCATGCCGACCGTCTGGACCCCAAGCCGTTTGCACTTCGGCCTGCTCAGCCTGGCCGGCGACGACGCAGCGTGGCCGGATCGCCGCGGCGAACCGCGGCTGCCGGCCCGGCGCTTCGGCGGCGTCGGCCTGATGGTGGAACGGCCGGGCGTTCAAGTCTCAACGGCGCTGGCGGCGGAGTGGACGGCCGACGGTCCCTTGGCCGAGCGCGCCCTGGCCTTTGCTCGCTGCTTCGTGGAGAGCATTCGCGCCGATCGGCCGGACGCCGTCCTGCCGCCGCAGCATATCGTGGTCGAATCGGCGCCGCCGGAACACGTCGGCCTGGGCGTCGGTACGCAGCTGGGACTGGCCGTGGCGCGAGGGCTGGCGGAGGCGTGGGGGCTTGTCCTCGACGCAACGGAGCTGGCCGGGCGGGTCGGACGCGGACTGCGTTCCGCCCTGGGCGTTCACGGCTTCGCCCACGGCGGCTTTCTGGTGGAGTCCGGCAAGCGCCCCGGCGCGGAGGGTTTCGCGCCGCTGGCGGTCCGGGCGCCGTTTCCATCGGAATGGCGGCTGGTGCTGGCGATTGCCTCGGCGGCGCGGGGACGGCACGGCATGGAGGAACAGCAAGCATTCGCGCAGCTGGCCAGGCAGCGCTTGCGGACGCAGGAAACCGAGGCGCTGTGCCGGGTGGTGCTGTTGGGGATGCTGCCGGCGTTGGCCGAGGCCGATCTGGAGGCGTTCGGCGAGTGCCTGTACGACTTCAACGCACGGGTCGGCGAGGCGTTCGCCGCGGTGCAGGGAGGCGTCTACGCCGACGCGCGGACGGCGGATTGCGCGGCGTTTCTGCGGGGGGAAGGGGTGCGCGGCGTCGGCCAAAGTTCGTGGGGTCCGACCGTGTTCGCCGTCGTGGGGGACGAGGATCGGGCGTCGCAGCTGCGGCACCAGCTGGCCAGGCGCTTCGGCCTGGAGTCGGCGGCGGCGTGGACGACGGCGGCGTGCAACCACGGGGCGGACGTGACAGCGAGTGGAACGGCGGGAGGCCGCTAGACAGCGGATTCAGCTGTGGGACAGGATTCCAATCCTGTCCATCTTGCCGGACAGGATTCCAA
>DATKHW010000779.1:0-5218 GCA_035546275.1 Gemmataceae bacterium | reverse complement strand
TGCACCTTCCATCCGGGGGCTTACGCCCCCGGCTCGCCAAAACGTCATTTTTCCGTCGCCTTCTTCTCCGGAAACGCCTTGATTGGGAACGGCGGCTGCGCCGGCGGCGGGACCGGATGCTCCTTGATCTCCTTCTGCAGATACGCAATAGCCGCTTTCAGCTGAGCGTCCTCGCCCAGAAACGTGGCATGCGGCGGATTGTCCACGACGACGTCCGGGTCCACGCCGTGGTTCTCGATCAGCCATTTGCCCTCCGGGCCGTATACGCCGAACTCCGCCGCCGTTGCAATGCCCTTGTCCACCAAATAGTCGTCGCCGTTGAGCCAGATTTCGCCGCCCCAGGTCCGCGTGCCGATCACCTTGCCGACGCCCAACCGCTTGACCCCCTCCGTGAAGGCCTCGCCGTCCGACGCGGTGTTCTCGTTGCAGAGCACCACGACGTGACCGCGGAAAGCGTACTGCATGTCCCACTGCGGCGCCTGGCCGACGCGGTTGCTCCAGAAGAACCATGCCTTGCGCATCAGCCGTTCCAGGAGCCAGCTGTCGATGTTGCCGCCCTCGTTGTTCCGCATGTCGATGATGAGGCCCTGCCGCGTGAAGACCGGATAAAAATCGCGCGCGAAGGTCGCAAAATCGTCGCCCTCCATCGCTCTAAGATGGATGTAACCGATCTGGTCCCGCCCCAAATCTTCCACTATTTTCCGACGCGAATACTCCCAATCCTTGTAGCGCAGGTCGGCGGCGTCCGAATGGTCGATCGGCTTGACCACCACGTCGCGAGCTTCGCCCTCGGCCGGCTTGACGTGCAGCAGCACCTGTTTGTCGGCTTGCCGCCGCAGCAGCACGCCGATGTCCGGCACGGACAGCGTCGGCGTGCCGTTGATCGACTCGATCACGTCGCCCTCCTGGACGTGGACGTGATGCCGGGCCAGGGGACTGGCCCCGGTCGGCTCGTCGGGGTCGGTCTCGCAGACGTGGTCCACGCGGTAGCCGCCGGCCTTCTCGTCGCGCGTCAGCACCGCCCCCAGGAACGACGGCGGAAATTCGTCCTTCCCTCTCCGCACGTCGCCGCCGTGGACGAAGATGTGCAAGGCGGACAACTCGGACACCATTTGGCCAATCAAATCGGCGAGCTCCTTTCGGCTGGCGACGCGCTCGGCCAGCGGTTCGTATTTTTTGCGGATCGCCTTCCAGTCCACGCCGTGCAAATGCGGATCGTAGAAGTAGTCGCGCTCCAGCCGCCACGATTCCGCGAACATCTGCTTCCATTCCTCGCGCGGCTTCGCCGTCAGCGTCCAGTCGCCGAGCGGCACGCTCTTCTTGCCCAGGTCCACCGAGGAGGACGCCGATGCGTCGATGACGTACAGGTCGTCTTCCTTCTGCACTAGCATCTTCTTGCCGTCCGACGACAGCTCGAACGCCTTGACGTCGGAGGTCATGTCTTTGACGTCCACGTCCTCGTCGTCGTTGCTGACCTCCACGCCTTTGAGCGACGCCTTTTTGTCGCCGGACGGCGTCGACAGCCAGAAAAGCACCTTGTCGCCGGCCGTCAGCGACGAGTAATTGCCGGCTGGGATCGGCGCCTCATAAAGCCGCTTCTGGATCCCTTTCAGGTCGATCTTCACGTCGTCGGATGCGTCGGCCGGCTTGTCCTTGGGCGTCTTTTCGTCCTTGGGCAGCCAGGGCGAACGCAGGCCCTCGGTAAGGGCGATCTGGTATATCTTCGTCTTCTTGTCGAGGAACGGTTCCGGCTGATAGGTCCCGAAGGGGTCGTCCACGCTGGTCTTAAAGTTGCGGTCGGAGAGGAAGTAGAGCCAATGCCCATCGCGGCTCCAGGCCGGGCTGTAGCTGTCATAGCGGTCGGTCGTGGCCGTCGTTATCGTTCCGTCGGCTGTGCTGTAAACCTTGATCTGGTGCAGCATATTGTCGGCGGGGACTGCGTAAGCGAGCCACTTTCCGTCCGGCGACCAGGCCAGGGTGGAAAAAGTCTCGTCGGCGAAGACGTCCGGCGATTTGGCCTCGTCGATCTTCTTGTTTTCCTTCTTTTCCACGTCGTACACGAACAAATGCAGATTCTTGTCGTGGTGCGCGATGTACTTGCCGTCCGGCGACGGCACGACCTCCCAGCGGAGCACTTCGGCGTCCTTGGTCTGCTGTTCCGCATCGCCGAGGCCGTCGGCGGGAAGCGTCCACAGCTCGACCTCGCCAGTCTGGTCGGACAGGGTTACAAGCGACTTGTCCGAGAGGAAATGCGCCTCCCGGTAGCGGACGCCTTCCTGGCGCTCGACCTCGACGAAGCGGCCGGTGCGGGCCGGCGCGACGAAGACCCGGCCGCGAGCCGTCAGCACCACGCGATCGCCGTCCGGCGACAGGTGCGCCGAGGTCAGATAATCGATCGGCCCGGAGACGACGTGCTCGCGCTCCTGGTCGAAGTCCGTTTCCAGTGTGATCGGCACAAGGCGATCTTCCCCGGATGCGATGTCATAAAGGCGGATGTCAGCGCCGAGCTGATAGACGATGCGGCCGTTGTAAAGCGACGCGGACATGACGTCCCAGCCGGCGTGCCGGGTGTGCTGTCTGAGATCGGCGCCGTCGGGCTTCATCGACCAGACGTTCATGTCGCCGTCGCGGTCGGTGAGGAAATAGATGCGGCCCTGCCAGTAGAGAGGGTTTTTGCTGGTTCCCTGGTAGTCGGGCGTCAGCGCCGTCGCTTCGTCGGCGCCGTCGGCGTATTTCCAGATGTTCTGGGCGGTGCCGCCCTTGTAGCGCTTGGTGTGGCTGCCCTGGAACGGCAGGCGCGTGAAATAGAGCGTCTTGCCGGCGTCGTCGTAAGCACCGTCGGCGGCCTGGGCGAGGGGGACGATTTGGCGCACCGGGATTTTCTTGCTCAGGTCCAGCGTGACGAGCTGCGCCTGCGGCAGCGTGGACTCGGCCTTGGTGCCGAAGAGGAGCTTGCCGTCGGGCGTCCAGCCGACGAAGGAGATTTCCGCGCCATCGAAGGTGCGGCGAATCGGCACGCCGCCGGCCAGCGGCATGGTGTAGACCTCGGTGGGTCCGTCGTACTGGCCGACGAAGGCGAGGGTCTTTCCGTCCGGCGACACGGCCGGCAGCGACTCGTCGCCGACGTCGCTGGTGAGGCGGGTCGCTTCGCCGCCCTTCTCGGGGACCTTCCAGAGATCGCCTTCGGCCACGAAGATAATGCCGTCCTTGCACAGGGTCGGCTGGCGGTAGTAGCCGACGGTCGCGGCGGACGAGGCGCCGATAAAGACAATTGGGGAGAGGCAAACGAGCGAGGCGAAGCGGAACAGGCGCATGGGGTGCGGACCCTCCCGGATGAATCAAAATCCTGGTATGCAGAGTATGGGATGGACGGCGGGCGTGCCAGAGCAGTCGCAGAGCCAGCGAGCCGGGGGCGTCAGGCCCTCGGGTGCTGCGGCGCTTGGACCGCGCCATCCGGGGGCTGACGCCCCCGGCTCGCCATGTATACTAGCTCGTGACGCCTGCATATCCCTTACGGAGACGCCGCATGATCCTGCATACGCTCCTCGCCGCGACCCTGGCGCTGGCCGGGGCCGACGCCCCCAAGGACGACTCCAAGAAAGACCTGGAAAAGCTCCAGGGAACCTGGACCATTTCCAGCATCACCTACGACGGCGGTGAAGTGCCCGGCGACATCGTCGCCAAGCTGCGCTTCGAGGTGAAGGGCGACCAGTGGGCCGTCAAGGGCGAGGATGAGGTGGCCAAGGAATACGGCAAGGCGACGCTGAAGCTGGACGCAACGGCCAAGCCGCGGCTGATCGACTTCCGCGTCGGCGAGGGCAGCGAGAAGGGCGCCGAGATCGAAGGCATCTACGAATGGAACGGCGACGACGAAATCAAGATCTGCGCCAAGGTGCTCGGCAAGGAACGGCCGAGCGAATTTGCCTCGCCGGAGAATTCGCGCATTGCGCTAATGGTGCTGAAGCGCGAGAAGTGAAATGACCGAGCGGCCGGCTCACGCCGGCCGCTCTCCTCATAGAGCGATGCGCCGTCAGGCGTCGATGTTCGAAGCGTCGGCGGTCGTCAGCTGCGCCCAGCCGACCGCGTCATAGAAACTCCACACGCCGAAGGTCGG
This sequence comes from Gemmataceae bacterium, assembly GCA_035546275.1. Taxonomy (GTDB): domain Bacteria; phylum Planctomycetota; class Planctomycetia; order Gemmatales; family Gemmataceae; genus UBA4732. Next base: position 1,104 of record DATKHW010000779.1, on the reverse strand, counting down.
AACCTCCACCGTCACGTCGCCGGCCGCGTCGATCGTCGCCTGGGTTGCATCGGCCGTCGTCAGTTGTGCCCAGCCGCTCGTGCTCTGGAAGCGCCAGACGCCGGCGACGGCGACGGTGATCGCGACGTCGCCGTCGGCGTTTAAGGCCAAGTCGGCAGCGTCGGTGCTGGTCAGCTGCTCCCATCCCGTTGCATTCTTGAAGCGCCACACGCCGGCCCCTTGGATGTCCACGGCGACGACGCCCGCGCCTGCGATGCTGAGCTGCGCGGCGTCGGTGGTCGTCAGCTGCACCCAGCCGGTCGCGTTTTCATACCGCCATACGCCGTAGCCGGGAATCTCCGCCGCCACGTCGCCCGCAGCATCCATGACCATCTGTGTGGGCGCGACCGGCGTCAGCTGCATCCAGCCGACGGCGTCCGTGAACCGATAGACGCCGAAACCGGGAACCGTGACCGCCACGTCGCCGGCGGCGTCCAAGGCTGTCTGCGCGACGTCGACGGGCGTGAGCTGCTTCCAACCGCCCGCGTCCTCGTAGCGCCACACGCCGTAGCCGGTGAACTCTGCAACCACATCGCCGCTGTCGTTCGAGGCCATCTGGGCCGGATCGGCCGGCGTCAGCTGCTGCCATCCCGTCGCGCTCTCAAACCGCCAGATCCCGGCGCCGGGAATCTGCGCGACGACAGGGGCCGCCGTCTGACCCGAAAACCTCGCCGTCACCGTTATCGAAGCCTGGCTGGGACCGTAGGTCGCTCCATTTTCCGCCTGGCCTCCGCCTTCGTAGGAAGCGGTGATGGTGTGCGGCCCCGCGTCCAAGACCTCGCTCATTGTCGCTGTCGCCCAATTGGCGCCGACGACCGTAAGATTGGCTGGCTCCAGCGCGACCTCACCAAGATACGTCGTGCCGTCAAAGAACTGCACCATCCCGCTGGGTGTGCCTGGATATGACGTCTGTTGCGGGGCCACTGTCGCCGTGAAGGTCACCGTTTCGCCGGCGGTCGGGTTGGCGTCGGACGCTTGCAGGCTCGTCACGGTCGCGACCGTGCCCGGTTGGGTGTTTGACGCGAGGGCGGTCTGAACGTAGGCGCCGAAGTAGTCCGTCGGCGT
>DATKHW010000778.1:0-5062 GCA_035546275.1 Gemmataceae bacterium | reverse complement strand
TACCAGGTAGGCGCCGACGCCCGAATCAAGATCCAGGCCTTGCTCGCGGTCCGCAACGCAAACCCCGACGAGCTAACGAAGAAAGCGGCATGAGACAAATCCTCGCGCGACGTAAAGAAGTCGATAGGAAGGGTCCCAAGGTCTTCTCCCCCCCCGAATTCTGCCCTCGTCCGCGCCGGACCGCAGCCGGCAGCGTCGGCGACGCTGCCATCGGCCTTGCTTCGACATCGCCCATTGGAGGGTTTGCTATGGGGTGCCCTTGCGTTCCGGGGGCCGTTGGGCGTCGTGGAGTGTACCATGCGGGAGGGGCGTCTGGGCAGTCGAATGGGGAGGCGAAATGTCTGCGGATAAGCGCCGACGGGCGCCATCTGCCGGCGGTGAGACGCGCTCCGGCCGAGTCGCGCCCTGATGCGTCGGATGTGCAGACAGACCAGCCCGCGCCGCCAGCGGAATCGCTGCTGGCGGGCGGGCCGGGCGTCTTGCCGCTGGCGCCGATCGGGGGGTGACGGAATCGGACCTGCCGGGTGTGATCGACCGGCTCAAGGACAAGCTGGCGGCGCCGCGCTATCGCAAAACGGCGGGCATGCTCTGGACGGCCGTGGATGTACTCATGGGATTGCGCTACGAGCGATCTCTTGTCGAGCAACTACTTCGAGGAGTGCGAGAAATGGAAGAGTCCGTGACGTATCAAGCGATCGTCGAGAAGGGGGTGGCCAAGGGCGAACTGCAGGGCGCTCGGCGCATCCTCCTTCATCAGGGTGAGCAGCAGTTCGGCACGGCGGCGAGCGCCGACGTGCGCTCGAAAATTGAGGGCGTCAACAGCCTGGAGGCGCTGGAAAGCGTGGCGGACCGGCTGCTCCGGGTGCGCAGCTGGGACGAGCTGCTAGCCGACGTGGCGGCGCCGGAACCGCGGCGCGGAAGGAGGAAGGGACGGGGACCGATAACGACTGCGTTCACTTGCCGGGCCGGCTGCAAGGAACGTCGTGTCTCGGAAAACCGTAATGCCGGCCCGGTCAAGTGCAACGCTTCGTTAGGCCCGGTTCTCTTCCACCACATGGTTAACTTCCTCGATGCTCCGGCATTCGCCACCCAAATGCAACACCGCGTGACAGTTGGGACAGACTGGCCGCAAGTCCTTGACCGGATCGACGACATACTCGCCGTTGACTTGCGACAGGGGGCGCAGATGATGGACGTGGATATAACCGTCGGCTACCTCCCCGTACACGGCCCCGAAGCTGAACCCGCAGATGCAGCAAGTCGTGCCGTGGGCGTCGATGCACTGGCGGCGCGCCTGCGGATTGCGCTCGTAGGCATTCACCGTGATCGAGCGCACCGCGCCCTCGACCAAACCGCTTGGCTGAAGAATCTCCTCAGCCAAGACCGAATCAGTTACCACGTCCCAGCCCGTCCACGGCAGGTGAGCCCGCAGCGGCTCCTGAAATGCAGCGAGGTTAATCACGCTTTTTCGCGGGAAGGGGACCCAATCTCTGACCACTCGCGCTGGGACTGGATTTTCCAACAAGGCCCGGCTTTGCCCCAAATCGAACTGCGGGAGAATGCACCAACCATCAGCACGCTGTTCGACCGCGCCGACCGTCGCGTAGCCGATGATGCCGAGGTCGTCATCGCCTGTGTAGATGAACACCTCATCCCCGATCTGGATATTGTTCCAGTTTTGGCTGATGTACCAATAAAGATCTTCGACGATCCGTCCGTTCTCAAGCAGCGTCCGGTAGGAATCGACTGTAACCGGAATGGACTGGCCGTCGCTGAGGGCGAAGGACCGATCGGCACCCGCAGAAATCGGATAGAGCCACGGACCTGCCATTGGTGCCATCTCCGCTTTCGCCACGTCTGGCCTAACTGGTGATTCTCCTGACCGGCCCGGTCAGACCATTTCGAGCGCCGGTTGGCCGATTGCGCAGGCACCCGCTTGACACGTCACCAAGTACACCGCCGCCTTTCGCCCTTGTCAAGATCCCGAAAGCGCTCGCTCTCGGTTCGTTCGGCCGGGTCTTACCCTCGGCCTGCCATGGCCGCAGCGAAGCGCTCCACGGCGGCCGCGAACTCGGCGTCCTCGACGTCCCACAGCGAATGGCCCGTTTCGTCCTCGGCCAACAGCCCCGCGGCGGCAACGAGTTGTCCGAAGCGCATTTTAAGTGTCCCCCGCAACAGCCGTATCCGCCGCGTCGTTTCAGTTCCCTTCCCGTCGCCCCAGCGGCGTCGTTGCGGCGCCGTTTCGCCATAACGCCTCCTCCTTCTCCGGCGACGGTGATCGGCCGGCGCCGTCGAGCTGCAGCAGCGACAGCGTGCGGTAGACGCCGTCCGGCCGGGACAGCAATTCGTCGTGCGTCCCTTCCTCGATCGTCGCTCCCTCTTTCAGCACGAAGATGCGGTCGGCCGAGCGCACCGTCGAGAGGCGGTGGGCGATCACCAGCGATGTGCGGCCCTGCATCAGCCGGTCCAGCGCTTGCAGCACCAGGCTTTCGCTCTCGGAGTCCAGCGAGCTGGTCGCCTCGTCCAAAATCAGGATCGCCGGGTCGCGCAGGATGGCGCGGGCGATGGCCACGCGCTGCCGCTGGCCGCCGGACAACTGCACGCCGCGGTCGCCGACTCGCGTCTGATAGCCCTCGGGAAAGGTGCTAATGAAATCGTGGGCGTTGGCTTGCCGGGCCGCCTCGATTACTTCCGCCTCGGTCGCGCCGGGCCGGCCGTAGGCGATGTTGTCCAGGATCGTGCCGCCGAACAGCAGCACGTCCTGCGGCACCACCGCCATCCGTTCGCGGAGCTGGCGGAGGCTGTATTGCCGGGCGTCGCGGCCGTCGATCCGGACGCGGCCGGCCGTCGGTTCGTAGAAGCGCAGCAGCAGCGACACGACCGTCGATTTGCCGGCGCCGCTGGGGCCGACCAGGGCGATGCGCTGGCCGGCGCGGGCCGATAGGTTCACGCCGCGCAGCACCTCCACGTCGGGCCGTGAGGGATAGCGGAAGGTGACGACGTCGAAGATTACGTCGCCGCGGATCGGGGGTGGCTTCTTCTCTCCCCTCTCCCCGGTACTCCGGGGAGAGGGGCCGGGGCTGAGGGGTTCCGCCTCCCGCGCTCCGTCTAACCCCCTCACCCCCGGCCCCTCTGCCCCGAAGCGGGGGAGAGGGGAGGAAGACAGCGCCTCCCCCACAAGGGGGGAGGGGAGAGGAGCAAGCTCCTCTTCCGTTTTCTCGGCCAGCAGCTCCCGGATGCGCTGCGTCGCTCCCAGAGCGCGCTGAATCTGACTATACAGGTCCGCGAATGATCCCATCGCCCCGGCCGCGTACATGGTATAAAGCATGAAGCTGGCCAGGGCGCCGATCGTCATGGAGCGGGCCTGCACCATCCGGCAGCCGGACCACATCACCAGCACCAGGGCGCCGAACAGCGCGAAGATGATGAACGAATAAAAGGCGCCGCGGTAATGGGCGCCGCGAAGCACCTTGGCCAGGAAACCGTCAAGGCCCTTCGAATAGCGGGCCTGCTCATAGTTTTCGTTGGCGAACGCCTTGACGCTGGCAATGCCTTGCAGCGTTTCCTCGACGATCACATTGCTCTCGGCCAGGCCATCCTGGGCTTGCTTGGAGTTCCGCCGAATCAGCCGGCCGAACACGACGGCGATGGCGATCAGGGCCGGGAAGACGGACAGCATCAGCAGCGTCAGCGGACCGGACAGCACGGCGATCAGGACGAGGCTGCCGATGAGCATGGCCGATTGCCGCAGGAATTGCGGCAGGGCCGCGGTGGCTGTGTCCTCGATCTGGGCCACGTCGGCGGCGATCCGGCTCGACAATTCGCCGACGCGGCGCTGGATGTGGAAGGTCATCGACAGACGAATAAGACGGGAATAAACGTCGCGGCGCAGATCGGTTAGGCTGCGTTCACCGACTTCGGTGAACAGGATCGCCTGCAGGTAGGAAAACGCCGCCTGGAAGGCCAGGACGACCATCATGATCAGGGCGATCGCGTTGACATCCAGGACGCTAAAAAGCGAGTTGTCCACAGGAGCGCCGGGCAAGCCGGCGTTCACTAGCTTGCCGACGATGTAGGGGAAGGCGAGGCCGAGCAGGCTGGAAAGCGTCATGGCGACGGCGGCGCCGATGAATTTCACCCAGTACGGGCGGACGTACTTCAGCAGCCGGGCCGCCTGACGCAGACCTTCGCGGGTGATTTTCGTTCGGGGCAGATCCTCGTTTTGATCGCTGTCGTTGCGACGGAAGCGGGCCATCCGGGAATCCTCTGGCGGCAACAGGCGGGGGCGTTGCTCCATTGTAGAGGACGGCTGCGATTTCGCGCCAACACCTTGGCCGTCCCAAGCGTCTAATGGCTGAACGAATCCCAGGGGCGGGGAGCGCATGTGACGGAGCCGGCCGACCGAGAGCTGCTGGACGGTATCCGTGCAGGCCGGCGCGACGCCTGCGCTCGCCTGATTCACGAGCACTATGCGGCGATCTACCGGTTTCTGTTTCATTTGTCGCGCGACGCCGCGGAGGCGGAGGACCTGACGCAGGAGACGTTCGCCGCCGCCTGGGAAAAGAGCGCGGCCTTTGAGGGGCGGTCGGCGTTCGGCACGTGGCTGCACCGGATCGCTTATGGCAAATTTGTGGACGCTCGGCGGGCGGGTCGGCGGTCGGCGGCGCTGGCGGAGCGGCTGCGGGCGCGCGAGCCGGCGGAATCGCCCAGCCCGGTGGAGTCTGCGGCGCAGGACGATGAAGCGCGCCGGCTCTATGCGGCCCTGGAGCGCGTCGATCCGGCCGATCGGCTGATACTGGTGCTGCACTATTTGCAGGGTCTGAGTTATCGCGAAATGGCCGACGTGACGGGCGAGCCGGTCGGCACCATTAAATGGCGCACCAGCGTCGCTCTGGATCGGATGCGATCGCTGCTGACGACGGAGGAACCCCATGTCGCCTGGCGGGCGGGACGAGAACGCGCTTGACGCGCTGGCCGATCGGTTGCGCCGACTGCCGCCGCCGTCTGTGCCGGCTGGGCTGGCGGCGCACCTGCTGGCGGCGATCCCGGTCGCACCGCGATC
>DATKHW010000777.1:0-2073 GCA_035546275.1 Gemmataceae bacterium | reverse complement strand
CGGATCGGCGTGCCGTGGTCGATGTCGAGCCGGCGCCGGCCGGGCACTTCGAGGCGGTGCGAGTCGAGCCCGAGCTGGCGCAGCACCGTGGCGTGGATGTCGGTGACGTAGTGGCGGTTCTCGACCGCGTGGAAGCCGATTTCGTCAGTGGCGCCGTGGACGACGCCGCCCTTGATCCCGCCGCCGGCCAGCCAGGCGCAGAAGCCCTGGGGATGATGGTCGCGGCCGTCGCCCTGGGCGCCCGGCGACCGGCCGAACTCCGTGCCCCACACCACCATCGTCTCATCCAGCATTCCCCGCTGCTTCAGGTCCTTCAGCAGACCCGCAATGGGCAAATCGGTTTGCGCTGCCAGCTGCGAGTGGTTCGCCTTGATGCCGGAATGGGCGTCCCAGGCGCCGCCGCCCCCGCCGCCGTGGAAAATCTGCACGAAGCGCACGCCGCGCTCCACCAGCCGCCGGGCCGCCAGGCACAGCTCGCCGAACGGCCGACTCGCGTCCTGATCCATGCCGTAGAGTTTGCGGATCGCGGCTGGTTCTTTCTCCATTTGCAGCGTCTCTGGCACGGCCGTCTGCATTCCGAAGGCCAGCTCGTAAGACTTGATGCGGGCCCGCAACGCCGGATCGTCGGGGTAGTCGATGCCGGAGAGCCGGTTGAGCTTGCCGAGGAGGCTGTACTCGGCTTCCTGCTCGTCGCGGCGTGCGCCGGCCGCCGGCCGGACGAACGGCAGCGGATCAGGTCCGCCGACGTTGAGGCGGACGCCGGCGAACTCGGGGCCGAGGTATCCTGCCCCGTGCGTCCACTCACCGCCGCAGCAATCGCCGGTCGGCACGCCCAGGACGCAGTATTCCGGCAGATCCTGGTTGAGCGAGCCGAGGCCGTAGCAGACCCACGAGCCGATGGTCGGAAACGGGCCTTCACGGACGTGCCGGCCCGTGTGCCACTGCAGCTGGGCGCCGTGATCGTTGTCGGTGGTGTAGAGCGACCGCACCACGGCCAGGTCGTCGGCGCAGCCGCCGACGTTCGCCCACCAGTCGCCGACTTCCAGGCCGCTTCGGCCATATTTCTTGCAGCCGCTGTTGAGCGCCATCAGCACCTTGCGGCCGCCGTGCTCCGGGTTCGGCGAGACGACGTTTTTGAGCTTATCCGGATTGAGAACGTCTTTATAGGGCGTATCGTCAATGCTCTTGCCGGCGTACTTGTTCAGCTCCGGCTTGGGGTCGAAGCTCTCGACGTGGCTGACGCCGCCGCAGAGGAAGATCCAGATGACGGATTTCGCCTTCGCCCTCCTTTCTCCCCTCTCCCCTTGGGGGAGAGGGGCCGGGGGTGAGGGGTCGGCCGCGTGAGCGACGCCGTCTTTGAAGAGCAGGGCGCCGAGGGCGAGGCCGGTGAAGCCGAGTCCGGTGTCGGCGAGGAAGGAGCGGCGCGTGACGCCGGGGCAGCGGCAAGGTCGTTCGGTGGACATGGTCAGGCTCCTTGGGGTCCGGCGTCGCTGAGTTTTTTCATGGCTTCGAGTTCCAGCAGATGGTTACGGTCCTTGATACGGCCGGCGGCTTTCTTGGCGGCGATGAGTCCGTCGAGCGAGAGAACACGGACTGTCAAGCCGAACATCTCGGCCTCTACAGATCGACCGAGAACCTGATCGTATCCTCCCACGCCGCTGACCTCGCCGAGTAAGTCAACGAAGCCATGATCGGTGGTCAGGGTGAAGTTAAGGCCCGCTTGAATAGTCAGCGCATCGAACCGAAACGCTAATCCCGCCGGGGCGCCTCGGAGGTAGACATGAAGCGGCGCGAAGGCGGCGGCAACCGCTTGCATGTTTGCGGGCGTACGGCGATAGCAGACGTCGAGGTCGTCGGTGACATGCGCCGATCCGTGGACGCGCATTGCCAGTCCGCCGATGATGACGAATTCCACCTGATGGGCCGCCAATTGTTGCAGGATCGGCGAGGCGTCGAAAATGCTTCGTCTCCTTTCGTCGGTTGGCGGAGCTTTCCGCAACCGCCGGCCTGCGTCCTCCATCGCGTAAACCAGCTGCACGCTCCGGGCGTTGTCCGTGAGGCGTTCCTCGATGG
>DATKHW010000776.1:0-9987 GCA_035546275.1 Gemmataceae bacterium | reverse complement strand
GAGGAGGCGGAATATCGCCGGCACGTCGTCCGGCAGGCGCTTCAGGCACTGCGGCCGGAGTTTCCGGATCGCGTTTGGCAGGCGTTCTGGCGCTATGCCGTGGAGGGAAAGGAAGCCGGCGACGTGGCCGCCTCGCTCGGCCTGCGCGTCGGCAGCGTCTATGCCGCCAAGTCGCGCGTCCTGACCCGGCTGCGCGAGGAGCTGGCGGGATTGCTCGACTGACTCTTCCTTCCGCAAAGACGGCAAGGTTCGCCGCGCCGGGCGCATATTCCTTTGTAGGGGGCCGCTGGCCGGCCTCCGGGGCCATGTACGGAGGCGTGGACCGTGCCCGCAACCAGTCCCTGCCCGGACGGCGCGTCACTACAGCAGCTGCTGCTCGGACGGCTGCCGCTCTCCGACGGCGAACCGCTGTACGACCATCTCGACGAGTGCGATCGCTGCGCCGAGTTCGCGCGGACGTTTCGGTCCGACGACTGGCTGTCGGACGTGGTGCGCGACGCCGGCGGCGGGACCGAGGCGGAGAACGCCTCGGCGGCGGCGCTGATCGCGGCGCTGGAAGAGATGGGGCCGCCGGACCGGTTCGATTTCCTCGCTCCTCCGCAGGCGCCGGATGAGCTGGGCCGTCTGGGCGGATATCGCATCCTCAAAGTCCTCGGCGCCGGCGGCATGGGCGTCGTCTTTCACGCCGAGGACCCGGCGCTGCGGCGGGCGGTCGCCGTCAAGGCGATGCGTCCCGGCCTGGCCGCCAGCGCCGCCGCTCGCCGTCGCTTCCTGCGCGAAGGACAGGCGGCGGCCGCCCTGCATCACGACCACATCGTGCCCATTTTCCAGGTCGGCGAGGACCGCGGCGTGCCCTTCATCGCCATGCCGCTGCTCCGCGGCGAGACGCTGGAGGACCGTCTCCAGCGCGGAACCACGCTGCCGACGGCGGAGGTCTTCGGCATCGGCCGGGAGATCGCGCTGGGGCTGGCGGCCGCTCACGCCAAGGGGCTGATTCACCGCGACATCAAGCCGGCCAACATCTGGCTGGAATCCGACGAACCGAACACGGAAGGAAACCCGATGCAAGCAACCGCTTCCTCCATCGCGCCCGCTTCATCCTCTTACAGGAGGGTGAAAATCCTCGATTTCGGCCTGGCCCGGCCCACGGCGGACGCGAAGCTGACGCAGGAGGGCGCCATCGTCGGCACCCCGGCGTACATGGCGCCGGAGCAGGCGGCCGGCGCCGCGGTGGACGCCCGCAGCGACCTGTTCAGCCTCGGCTGCGTGCTGTACCGCCTGACGGCCGGCGCGACGCCGTTCAAGGGAGACGACGCCGTCGCCGTGCTCCTATCCGTGGCCAGGGACAACCCGCGGCCGCCGGCCGAGGTCAACCCCGCCGTGCCGCCGCCGCTGTCGGGACTGGTGATGCGGCTCCTGGCCAAGGCCCCCGCCGACCGGCCGGCGTCGGCGCGCGAGGTCATCGAACGGCTGACGAAGGCGAAGGCGGAATCCGAAGCGCCGCGGATGCACCGATGGGGCTGGCGGCGCTGGTCGCTGCTCGCCGTCGCGCTGACGCTGGGAATCGGCGCGATCGCGGCGATGGGCGTGCATTTCAGCGTGCAAACCGATCGGGGCGTCGTGACCGTCGAGACGGACGATCCCAACGTCGAGATCGTCGCCACCAAGGGCGGCAAGCTGGTGCGCATCGTCGATCCGCAAAGTAAGCAGACCTGGGAGCTGGACCCGCAGAAATACGAGCTGCGCATGGCCGATCAGCCGGACGGCCTGACGATCGCGCTGGACGGCAAGGCGCCGTTCGTCCTGAAGCGCAAGGGCGAGAAGTTAGTCACGATCACGGTCGGAGAAGGCGCCGCGTCGGTCCGGGCGAGCCGCTTGCCGCCCTGGGTCACGGATCGGATGGAGGAAAAATACCGCACCGACCGCGATTTCAAGACGCCGATTCTGCCGCCCGTCCAGCAGGGTGCCCCGCCGCCGAAATGCGAGGAGGAGCCGGGCGACGCCCGCATCCTCCGCGCGCTGGAGCCGGCGGCGAGCTGCCTGCCGTTTGTCTGCGAAGAATTCCGCGACAATATCGAAATCACCAAAGAGCGCATTATCGACACGATCGACCCGCCGCGCTTCTTCCCGCTGGTCGGGCAAGCCCAGCTGCACCACTGCCACTGGAAATGCACGGTCCATTACGACGAAACCGTCGAATGCCGCTTCCCCTTGTCCTTCCGCTGCACGAAACCGCGCAAGACGGTGGTGTACATCGACCTGGACCACCTGCACCTGGCGCCGGGCTGAACGCCGAAATTGCCGGAGACGTCTCACTGCCCCGCCCAACCGCCCTGGCTGCTACAGGAGTTGCTCGTTCTTGACAGCGAGCCCGCGCCGCATCATTTCCTTGTTCGTGTCGGTCATCGGCAGCTGCGGCGGGGACGCCGCCAGGCCGCCCCCGCCTTTCGACCCGTGCAAGTCGTCGTTGGACCAGCCGGGGAACTGGTTGTGCAGAGCTTCGTGGAAAGCGAGCTTGGCGTAGCCGACGTCGTGGAGGTGCGTGCCGCCGCTGCGGAAATAGAACTCCGAGCCGCTGATCTTGCCCCGCGTCCGTGTGTGGCCGCCGGCGTCCGCCCGAATTTCGTTGCCGGGCCATTTGTCGCTGAGGTACGAATGATCGACGTCCTGGACGAAATGCAGGACGATCGAGTCGGACGCCGCTCCCGTCCCCCAGTCCACGGCGGCCTTGTCGTTCGTCCCGTCGAACACCTGGTCGAAAAGACCCTGAAGGTGCATCTTGATGCTTTGTTGCAAGCGGTCCGTCGCGCGGGTGTGATTGACCAACTTCACGCTGTAGCTCGCCATGGGAGTTCCTGCCTTTCCCTGAAAGGAAGCGCGGCTGGATTTCGCCCATTCAAAGCCCGTCATGGGGCTCCGGTTCAGGTGCAGCGACTTGGTTAAGCCTCAGACTCGCCGCAGGCACGCGAACGTACGATGTCCAGCAACCGGCCGAACGTAGACTCAACCACTCCCCGCCGCTCGGCCTCATGCTCGGGGCCGGCGTCCCACCTCCTGGCCTCCCGGTCGTATAGGCCCAGATACTGCGACCTCCACCTCTCTACCGTTTCCGGAGAGGGCAGGTAATCAGGCTCCAATCGCTCCGCCGCCACGAGGATGATTTCGACCACCGGCATGACGCACGCCTCCCAGGTGTCGAGGCGGAAGTCGGACTGGTAATCGGCGGCCTCTTCGGGCGTGCGGCCGGCGAGCAGGGCTTCGATCAGTTGTTCCCAACGGGACACCAGGTCCGCGAGGAAATCGCGGGGGAGGTCGCCGTCGAAGTTACCGGCTCCCCAGACGCCCATCGTGCGTCGTCCCTCTGCTGGCCTAATGACCAAGATAAGTTGCCGGGCCGGCTGCTAGGACGTCGCGTCTCGAAAAGCTGTGACGTCGGCCCGCTCAACTTCAGCGACTTGGCAGCCCGGCCTTGCGCTTCCCGCCGCGTCCTTTTGGAGCCCTGGAGGCTTCTACCTCCATCCAAAACTCCTCATGGCTGAGCACGTTTCCTTCACGGATTTGTTTGCGTGACGCTTCTAGAATCGCCTGCAGACGAGGCGAGTATGCCATGAGCAGCCGCTCGATCTCGTCGTCATCCTGGACGCCCACGATCACCGCCACCGGCCTACCGTTCCGCGTGACGACTACCGGACCGGCCTCGCTGGCCTTCAGAAAAGCACTGAACTGCGACTTGATCTCTGCAACCGATGCGATCTTCATAATTCCACATCCTCTCCGCCAACGATCAAGCGATTGCCCTCTTTCTCTCCAATCGCCACGATCTGCACCGCATGTTGCTCTGCGTCGATGTCGTACAGGACGCGGAAGCGATTGTCGGGACCAAAGCGAATCTCCCATTGCGCCGCGAAGGGTGCGGGCTGACGCAGCGGCTTGCGGTTCTTCGTTTCGACGTTCGGCTCGAACAGCAACTGCTCCTCGATCGTCTCGCGGATAAGGCTATCGTACTTGGCGTCGATCGTCTTCAGATGCTTGGTCACCCCGCGCGCGTAGATCAGGGTATAGGATCGCCGCCGCGGCATGATGGGCGTAATTCTGGCCATTTCAGCCAGGCGCGTCAAGTCTCGTAACGGCGAATCGGCTGGTTGGTTGCTCGGCCAGGTGCTTCGGAGGCGTGGCGAGCCAGGCGGCGTTGAGACGGCCGGAGTACCGATCCAGGGGTTGCATGCGTTCGCCCCCGTGCGGAGAGAACGCTTGATCTTTTTCGCTCGGTGCAACCGCCGCTGCGGCGGGTCAATCAAAATGATCGGCGGTGCGGCGCTTTTGCCGCCCTTGCGACAGGGCCGTTCGATCGACTGTGTTCCGCCGGTTTTTCTGTTACACCCCCGCAATGTTCCCTGCGGAGGGACGAAAACAACCCGACGCCGAGACGCGAAAGAGAAGCCGGCGGCGGAGTCCTGGGCGACGGCCCTCCCAAAGAACATGCCCAGACGAGAGGCAAGTCGTTCCGGTGGTCGGATGCGGCGCCTCCTCGACCTGATCCTTCTCTTTGGGGAGATCCAAACATGCTGCGTACTGCTCTTGTGACGGCGGCGGCTCTGGCGGCGTTGGCGGTCGGTCCTCTGGCTTCGACGGCGCGGGCGGAAACGCCGCGGCAGGTGTGGCTGCAAAACCACCCGATCGCTGCGGCCAACATCTGGGCCGAGAACCATCCGTATCGCTCCGGCTTGCTGCCCTACGTGCCGCCGGCGGATCGCGTGATCGTCGGTCCGGTCGTCGCGCCGCCCGTCGTGGTCGATCCAATCGTTCGCGTCTATCACCCCTTCTGGCGCTTTTACCCGTGAACGGATGGGCGATGAACGCCGACGGTGGACGCGGCAGGTCGATCCAGAAACGATCGGCCTGCCGCGTCTGCCGTCGGTGCATTCTTTTCCCTCCGGGCAGGCGCACCCCTCCGCCGGCGGCGGGGCGCCCTGGCCAAAGTGGATAAAGTCCATGCGAGGCTGCGGCCGAAATAGACTCTAACGAATCCGGGCGGCGGGAAGACTGGGCAAAGCCGCAGGCCGCCCCCCCCATGACAACCCCGGTCGCTCCGCATTGCACCGCACCCAATCCGTTCCCGACTCCCCGGCCGGCCCCGGCGCCGATGCAGGCGCGGCCTCCCGGCCTTCCACAAGGAGCAGAGTTCCATGAATCGCGCCGGCAAGTTGATGATGATTTTGCTCGTGGCCGTCGTCGGCCTGTGGGGCTGTAACCAGGCGGCCAGCGGCCAATCGGCCCAGGCCGATAAGATCAAGACTCTCGAAGCCAAGGTCAGCAAGCTCGAAGACGACCTCCAATCCGCCATCGCCGCGCGCGACAATGTGCGGAGTCAGCTCGCCGCCCTTCAGGATGAGCACACGCAGCTGCAAGACCAGGCGGCCGCGCTGCAAAAGGACGTGGACGCCGGCAAGGAAGTCGCCAAGGAACGCGACGAGCTGAAGATCCAAATGCAGGCCCGCACCGGCGAACGCGATTTGCTCCAAACGCGCTGCGCCAAGCTGAAGGCCGGCCTGCAAAGCCTGCTGGGCCAGGACGACGCCCTCACCACCCCCAATGCGACGCCGACCATCGCGGGCGGCGCCGGCGGCGGCGGCCAGTGAGGATGAAAATTTTTCACCGCAGAGAACGCGGAGAGCGCAGAGGAAAGACAAGGAATGGCTTTCTCCTGTCTTCTCTCTGCGCTCTCCGCGTTCTCTGCGGTGAAAAATTTCGGCGGCAAACTGTCCGTTCTTGGCCTACAGTTTGCATACCAGGATAGAGCAACTGGTCTTCGCCGCCTCGCTCTCGGAATCATCCCTCCGGTGGTCGGCGATCCTTCCGCATAGGACCCAACCGTGACTTCGCAATCGTTGAACACCGCTTCGCTGTTTCAGACTTCCCTGCGCCGCTGGCAAGCCGAGTGGCGGGCCAACCACGGCGCGACCGGCGCGGCCCCGGCCTCCGTCGGCCGTCGGCTGATCGGCGCCTCCGCCGCGCGTCGCCGGCAGCGTCCCGCCGGACAGACCGAAGCCGCTCGCGCCTAAGCCGGTCATTTCTTGTCCGGGATCAGCTCCAAACAAACGAGTCGGTCGCGCCCGCGCAGGTAAAGCAGGCCGTGCGAGAGCACTGGCGCCGCCCAGGCGGGGTAGTGCAGCAGCGGGACCTCTTCGCCGTTCTCCGTTTGTTTCAGCTCGATCTGCGAAACCTCCTCGTACTGGTTTGGATTGATCTTCAAGAGACGCAGCACCCCGTCCTCGCTGATGCAGACGAAGTGACCGTCCACGCGCAGAAGGGAACAGCGCTTCATGTCCGGCACGCTCCACATCACCTTGCCGGTGGCGAATTCGATGCAGCGCAGCTCCGCGGTGTCCGTATGCCGGCCGCTGCAGCCGTACAGATAGCCGTCCACCAGGATCGGCGTGTTCCAGTGGCATTGCATCGACTTGTTCCGCGTCTTGGCGGCGTCGGTCCACACCTCCTTATAGGCGCCCGGCTTCACTTCCAGCAGCGCCGCCCCCGGCCCATAGGTTTCCGAAATGAACACGCGGTCGCCGGACACGACGGGATTGGAGACATTGACGCTTTCCAGGATCGGCGCGCGCCACGGATAGTGAAAATCCACTTTGCCCGTGGCCGGGTCCAGTCCGATCAAGCCACCGCGCGCGAAGACGAAGCACCAACGGCGATCGCCGATCGTCGCCAGCACCGGCGAGGAATAGCTGGCCAGTTCATCCGTGACGTGCCATTTGACGTCGCCGGTGTACTTGTCGAAGGCGACGACGCCGCTGTCGAGACCCGGCAAATCCAGCCTCGGCCGCGTGTCCTCGACGTCCTTGGGGCTGCCGCCGACCTGGGCGATGAGCAGATCGCCCTCGACGACCGGCGTGCTGCCGACGCCGAAGAAGTTCGGCACGACGTGAAACGACGTGACGATGTCCTTCTTCCAAACCACCTTGCCGTCGTCGACGCGGAGGCAGTGCAGCATCCCCTCCGGGCCGAGGATATAGACGCGGTCGCGGTCCACGACCGCACAGCAGCGGGCGCCGCCGCTGTAGTTGTAAAGATCGGTGTAGTCGGTCGGGTATTCAAAATCCCAAAGAGGATCGCCGGTCTCGCTTTTAAGGCAGCGGAGGCGCTGCTGGTCCTTGACGCGGTCGAAGAGGAACAATCGGCCGCGGCTGATCGTGGCGGCGGCGTAGCCTTCGCCGGTGGGGATTTGCCAGACGAGGCGCGGCCCCTCTTTCGGCCAGGGTGCGACGAGTCCGGTTTCCGGCGAAACGCTGTCGCCGGTCGGCCCAAGGAAGTGCGGCCAATCGCCGCCGGCCTTGCGCGTGCCGAGATCGGGCGGCAGCGCCGAATCGGGATCGGATTTGGCGGAATCGCCGCCGCAGGCGGTGCAGATCAGGGCGAAGCAGGGCAGAGCGAGGAAGCGCATGGCGGGTCGGTCCTCCGGTCGCGGATGGGGTCCTACGGAGGATTACTGTAATACAGCGGAGGCTGCGCCGCCAGCGGGGCGACGCCTCACGGCGATGCGGCGGCTTGTTCGAGCGGTTCCAGCCGGACGATTTGACGCAGGGCGACGATTTCGGAGCGATCGTACAGCCGCGGATCGGACGCGGCCGGGAAACCGACGGTCGCCGAGGCCAGACCGACCAGAACGAGGTCGGGGTGCTTGATTTCGTACGTGATTCCGTCGGACAGGTGGATGCGAAACGGGACGAAGGGTTGGCGGCGCAGCAATTTCAGAAGTTCGGCGGGGGGCATGGAGGTTTCCTCACAAGGACGTCAGGCAGCACGCAGCGCCAGCAAGTGTTCTGATGAAAGCACTTGCTGGCGCTGCGTGCTCATTCATCCTACCAAATCCGCACCGGCTTCGGATTCTCGTGGTCCCCCGCCTGTTCCGGCGTGACGCCGAACGCCTGGAAGAACTCCGGCGTGTTGTACAAGACGCCCAGCACCCGATACCGCGGCGGCGAGTGCGGGTTGGTCTGGACGTGAACCCGCTCCGCCTCCGGCCGCATCTTGTCGCGCCAGATCTGCGCGAAAGCCAAGAAGAAGCGCTGCTCCGCCGTGCAGTCGTCGATCTTCGCCGGGGCCGGCTTGCCTTCCAGCGACTTCTTGAACGCCAAATATGACAATTTCACTCCGCCCAGGTCGGCGATGTTCTCGCCCAGCGTCAGCTTGCCGTTGACGTGGACGCCGTCCAGCACCGTGTAGGCGTCGTACTGCGTGACCAGCCGGGCCGCCCGCTCCGAAAACGCCTTGGCGTCCTCCGGCTTCCACCAGTCGTGCAGATTGCCCCCGGCGTCGTATTGCCGGCCCTGGTCGTCGTAGCCGTGCGTCATCTCGTGGCCGATCACGGCGCCGATCGCCCCGTAGTTCACGGCGTCGTCGGCCTGGGCGTCGAAGAACGGCGGCTGCAAAATGCCAGCCGGGAAGACGATTTCATTCTTTGTCGGCTCGTAATAGGCGTTCACCGTCGGCGGACTCATCTCCCACTCGGCGAAATCGGTCGGTTTGCCGATCTTGTCCAGCTCGATCTTGCGCACGAAGGCCTGGGCCTTCATCACGTTGTCGATGTACGGGGCGTTGCGGTCCAGCGTCAGGGGGGAGTAGTCGCGCCACTTCGCCGGGTAGCCGATCTTGACCGTCAGGGCGTCGAGCTTCTTGAGGGCCTCCTTCCGCGTATCGGGGCTCATCCATTCCAGCGTGGCCAGGTCGTCGTGCAGAGCGGCGCGGATGTTCTGGACCATCGCCTCGGCCCGCGCCTTGGCCTCCGGCGGGAAATGCTTCTCCACGTACAGCTGGCCCAGCGCTTCGCCGAGCAGGCCGTCCGTCGCTTCCAGCACGCGCTTCCAGCGCGGCTGCATTTCCGGCACGCCGTTCAGCACCGTGCCGAAGAAGTGGAAGTTCTCGTCCTCGAACGGCTTGCTCAGGTAGCTGGCGTACTGGTTCACCTCGTTCCAGCGGAGATACGCCTTCCAGCTGTCCACCGGCGTGGCGGAGACCATCTTGCCGACTTCCTTGAAGAAGTCGGGCTGGCCCATGTCCGCTTCCTTGACGCTCGGCAAACCGAGAGCTTCCAGGTAGGTCTTCCACGACCATCCGGGCGTCTCGGCTTCGAGCTTGTCCAGCGGCATCAGGTGATAGTTTTCGATGGGATCGCGCAGATCGACGTTCGACTTCGACGCCTTGGCCAGGCGCGTTTCGATGTCCAGGACGGCCGCAGTCTCGGCCGCCGCCTGCTTGGCGTCGTCGCCGAGCAGGGTGAACATCTTCTCGACGTGGGCGCGGTAGGCGTCGCGAATCTTTTTCGTGTCGTCGTCGTCCTTGAGGTAATAGTCGCGGTCGGGCAGACCGAGGCCGCCCTGGCCGAGGCCGGCGATCATGCGCTTGCTGTCCTTCGGATCCTGCTCCGCACTGAAGACGAAGGCGACGCCGACGCCGACCCGGTGCATCCGGGCGATTTCCTGCAAGACGCCGGCGCCGTCCTTGATCGTGGCGATGCCGCCGAGGTCCACCTGGAGCGACTTGGTGCCGGCTTCCTCGATGCGTTTCTCGTCCATGCCGCTGGCGTAAAAGGCGCCGACTTTGGCTTTTATACCGTCTTTGGGAACTTTGTCGTCTTTGGCCGCGTATTCCAAGATATCGTGCAGCGCGTCCTGATTGCGGTCCTCCACGGCGTCGAACATGGCGTAGGAGGCGCGGTCCGCCGGGATGGCGGTCGTTTCCAGCCATTTGCCGTTGGCGTACTTGTAAAAGTCCTCATACGGCTTGACGGACGTGTCCATGCCAGCCAGGTCGACGCCGCCCCGTTGTGGCACGGTCTCAGACCATGCCACAACGGCGGCGGCCGCAAAAAGGAGACACGGGAGAGCGAAAAGAGCCAAAAGCGTCCTGCGGCGTGCTGGCATGAGGAATTTCTCCTGAGGCTTGGTGGGGGCGAGAGGTAGGGTGGGTCGAGCGCTA
>DATKHW010000775.1:0-2215 GCA_035546275.1 Gemmataceae bacterium | reverse complement strand
GAGGCGGAATGGGAATATGCCTGTCGGGGTGGGGCCACTTCTCAGGAGGAATGTTCGCACTATTTCTACTTCGACAAGCCGACCGACGATCTCTCCTCCGACCAGGCCAACTTCAACGGGATTCCGTTCGGCAACGCGCCGAAACGGAATTGGCTCCACCGGCCAACGCGGGTCGGCGCGTACCCACCGAACAACCTGGGGTTGTGCGACATGCACGGCAACGTGCGGCAATGGTGCGCCGACCAGCTCTGGACGAAGGAGAAGTCAGCTGTCGTTGCGAGAACCGTGAGTCTGCTCGGCTTGCCGTCCGGCCAGGGCCCTTTTCTTGGGTTATCCGAAGTGATGGGGGGGCGAGACTTCTTCCTGGGGGGCTCGGGCCTGGTGCTCCGGGGCGGCGGCTGGCTCTTCAGCGGCTCGGTCTGCCAGGCGGCGAGCCGCGGCTGGGACGCGCGCGCGTTCCATAGCAACTACCTCGGCTTCCGTCTTGCGCGAGTTGCCGTCCGGCCCAGATAGGGCAAGCGGCGCCGGAGCAAACAGTTGATCTCGTCCCGGCGGCGAACCCACGGTCGGGGCCGCTTGTTAACTCGAACGCAACCCCTCGTCGGCCAAATCTGGCAGCTCGTCGCGCAGCCGCCGCAGCACGCGCGACTTCGCCATCCGCACGGCGTCCGGCGTGACGCCCAGCTCGGCGGCCACGTCCTTCGGCGCCTGCCCTTCGACGGCGGTGCGCCAGAACGCCTGCCACGTCCGCTCCGAAAACTCCGCCTTCACCAGCTCCATCGCCCGGTGGACCAGCGCCGAGAACTCGGCGGCCGATTCCTCGTCGTCGGGCAGCTGTTCGGGGAGGTTGTGCAAGGCCGCCTGGGCGTCGGTGCCGCCGGCGGCGTGAGGCTGGCGTTCCAGGCGGCGGAGATGGTCGCCGATCTTGAAGCGGGTGATCGTCCAGAGCCAGCCGCGGAAGGTGTCGCCGGGTCGATCGCGGCGGAAATCGTTGATGCGCGTCGCCACGGTGCGGAAGACTTCCTGGGCCACGTCGGCCGCGTCGTCCTGCTGCAAGCGGGCGCGGCGGCACCAGCGGTAGATCAGCGGGCCGTACAGCCGGACGTGCCGCCGCCAACCCTCGGGATCTTGTCGCCTCAGACGGTCCAGCAGCGTCGGCGAAGTCGGGCCAGGATCGTGGGGAACCGGATTCTGCGGATCGTTCATGACGTCGGCGTCCCTCCCGCAACCGCCTCTTCGTGCCGCACCCGTCCCTCCTCGAAGACCTGCGCGATGACCTGTTCCAGCGGCGGGTCTTCGACGCTCACATCCACCAGCGTATACCGATCCAGAATGACGGCCAGCACCTCGCTGATGCGGGCGCGGTCCACCTTGATCTCGGCCACCGGCCCCTCGACGCTCGCCTCGCCGAACACGCCGAGACCGGCCGGGGCCTCGTCGCCGGTGAAGTGCAGCCGGATCAGTTTCGTTTTGCCGAAGCGCTCGACGATGCCGGCCAGCAGGCCGTCGTAGATGATCCGGCCTTGGGCGATGACCAGCACGCGATTGCACAGGGCCTCCACGTCGCGCATATAATGGCTGGTCAGGAGCATGGTGACGCCGCGGACCGAGTTGTACTCCTTGAGACAGCGCTGAATGGCCACCTGCGCCACCACGTCGAGGCCGATGGTCGGCTCGTCGAGCAGCAGCAGTTGCGGCTCGTGCAACAGGGCCGCGATCAGCTCCATTTTCATGCGTTCGCCCAGCGACAGCTCGCGGACCGGCTGGCGCGTCAGCTTCTCGACGCCGAACATCTCAGTGAGGCTGCCGAGGGTGCGCTCGAAGGCGGCTCGCGGCAGCGAATAGATTTCGCGATGAAGCTGGAAGCTGTCGCCGGCGGGCAGGTCCCACCAGAGCTGGTTCTTCTGCCCCATGACGAGCGAAAACCGCCGGCGAAAAGCGTCCACGCGCTCCCACGGCGTGAAACCCAGCACCGTGGCCGTGCCGCTCGTCGGATAAATCAACCCCGAAAGCATCTTGAGGGTGGTGGTCTTGCCGGCGCCGTTGGGGCCAAGGAAGGCGACCATTTCGCCCGCTTCGACGGTGAAATTCACATCGGCGACGGCTTCGACCCGTTTGTATTTGCGGCGGAAGAGACTCGTCACAGCGCCGAGCAAGCCGGGCTGCTTCTGGAAGACGCGGTAGGTTTTGCTCAGGCCCCGGACGTCGATGATCG